>CALBIE010000748.1 GCA_937893495.1 uncultured Verrucomicrobiales bacterium
ACTTAATTTAATGAACTCTGAACTGGTTGAAAAAGCGGCGGAATTGGTCGGGAATCCTAATATTTTAATCAATATTATTTCCCGGCGAGTGAAGCAGTTGAACTCAGGCAATCGTCCCATGGTGATCGTTTCTCCGACAATGGGTGCTGCCGACATCGCGCTGACGGAAGTGATCGATGGCAAACTCGACTGGGAAGTAATCGAGGATAAGGAGTTGGTTGAATCCAATTCGCCTCGCAAGTCCAAGAAGAAGAAGTAGAATCTTTCGCATCCTTTTGCCGGCCAGGAGGATTTCCTTCTGGCCGTTTTTTTAGCGCTGGCTAAAGGCGACCATGTGGATATTGCCAAGCGGACTTGCGAACCGCTCGTGGCGGCCGATTAATGACACAACATGCCCGACATCGTCTCCAATCCGAAGGCACGCCGTGATTATCACATTTCCGATACTTACGAGGCTGGTATTGTTCTGAAGGGCACGGAGGTCAAGTCATTGCGCGGTGGCAAGGGGCAGATCAGTGATGCCTTCGCTCGGGTCGAAAACGAAGAGGTTTGGCTCTACAATGCTCACATCGAGGAATATACCCACGGAAATTGGGCAAACCATCAGCCGAAGGCAAAGCGCAAGCTGTTGCTGCGGAAAGAGGAGATTCGAAAGTTATTCATTCTTGCCAGTGTCAAGGGCAACGCGATTGTGCCGCTCAAGCTTTACTGGAAGGATGGCCGGGTCAAGGTTGCCCTCGGGGTCGGCAAGGGCAAGGCGGCGCCGGACAAGCGTCAGGATTTGAAACGGCGCGATTCGGATCGGGAAATGAAACGAGAGATGATGACTCGAATCAAGGGGCGGTAGTTGACCAATTGGGATGGAAAGCGGTGTTCTATCGGGCTGTTCGAAGAAACCTCAGTGGTTGAAAGCGATCGGGTCCGGGTACTAAAAAAAGGCGGGGAGAAGAAGCCCCGCCTTTTAGGATTTCATTCGTGGGTGAGCTTGCAGCAGCGTCAGTAACGAATAAAAAGTATTTATGCCTTGGCGTCGCCGGCTTTCCAATTGCGTTTGGGAGCCTTGGTAACCAGTCCCTTCTTGATAGCCTTGGCCGAAACGCGGATATATTTGACCTGACCGTCAATAAGGGCCTTGACCCGCTGCAGGTTCGGCAGGAAGCGCCGCTTGGTTACCGCAGTGACATGCGTGCCAATACCGCCCTTTTTCTTGGCTTTACCACTTCGCCAGATGTGATTGCCTTTGCGTGGGCCTTTTCCGGTTAGTTCACAAATTCTCGCCATAATTCCGTCTTTCTTTCAGATGAAAGGGCCGGGAAAATAGCAATGGCCAGATGACACTGGCAAGGGGTTTCTGGAAAAATCTAGTCCAACCATCGGATCCTATTCGGAAACTGCTGTTTTTGGCGGTTTTCCGCAATATCGACCCTTTGTCCCGACTGAAACAGAAGTTTATCAAATCACCTTTGAGTCTGCACCCCACGCCGGTTAACCAGCGTGGCCAGAATCGTGTCCAACACCTGATCGAGGTGTTTGCCGAGGTCTTCAGCCAGAAAGCGCAGGATGAGGCGGCCGCTTTGTTGCAGCAGTGCGTCCTTTCGTCGGTCTCGTCGGTAGGCTTCGGGATCAGATAAATGCTGCGGGCCGTCCACTTCAACAGCCACGCTTGCGTCTGTGCAATACAGGTCCACTTCCATGCGGCTCCGACCGTCGAAGGGAATCGGTAGTTGCGCGTTCAATTGGAAGCGTCCGGTGGTCTCGGGCAGTGTCTGGAGGCGGCGATAGAGGAATGCTTCGCTGGCGCTTCGGGCGCGTTCGACTCCCTCGGCATCCGGAGTCGGAGAACGGGTTGCCAGGACAAACGAATCTGCCAATGGCACGTCCACTCCGTCACGAACGAGCCGCCGAACGCTCGCCGCGTAATCCCGTTTCCAATCCGGATCAATCGGAAGTGGCACGTCGGCTGGCCATCCGGGTAGCGCACTGCCGGGGAGCAGGATCGTGTAGCCGATAGCTTCATAACCACGACACCGTCGGTCAAACATCCGCGCCAGCATCGGTTCATTCAAATCTGCGTAATCGTACACCCGCACTTCGCGCTTGCCTTCGTGCAGGCGATGCAGCCGGCCCGCGTACTGGGTGACCGTTCCGCGCCAGGAAACGGGTAACGCCAGAAACAACGTGTCGAGACGTGGATCATCAAAGCCTTCGCCGATGAATTTGCCGGTGGCGAGTATGACGCGGCCGAGGGTACAACCTTTTGATCCACCTGGATCAAAAGGTTGCGTGTGGGGTTCCGCAAGTCGATCAAGGGCTGCCTGAAGCGCCTTCCTGCCCATTCCGCCTCGAAGGGTTACCACCTGGGAAACTTGCGACGCCAGGAGCTCTGCCAGAATACGCAAGTGTTCTGTTCGTTCGGTCAGCACCAACGGGAAGCGACCTTCGCGAACGGCGCTCACCACATCGTCGCGGATTTTCGCGTTTCGACGTTCGTCACTTACCAGCGCGTCATACAGCCGATGAAACTGAACGCGTTGATCCTGCTCGGATATTTCGAGAGTTCGAAATCCCGTAGGTCGTACGATCACGTGATGTCGGAACGGCCGTGCGGCAGCCTGCGCTTTTGCGTTTACCCGGTACCGTACCGGCCCGCATTGCATGAAAATGATCGGATGATGGCCGTCCTTGCGATTAACGGTGGCGGACAGTCCGGTGACGAAGCGGGCCTTGGCGCGGCGAGTGATCAGTTCAAAACTGCGGGCGGAGAGGTGGTGGCATTCGTCCACGATGAGATGGCCGTAATCCGCAACGAGATCGTTCACTACCCCCTTGCGGACCAGGCTTTGCATCAGCGCGACATCAAGCGCGCCCGTCAGTTTCCTTCGCCCGCCGCCGAGTCGGCCGATTGATTTGGCCGGCAAGTCCAGAAAGACGGACAGGCGTTCAACCCACTGTTCCAGAAGTTGCTGACGATGCACCAGCACGAGCGTGTTCACGCCCCGCTGCGCGATGAGCCATGCTGCCAGCACGGTCTTGCCAAAAGCCGTTGAGGCGGCGAGGACGCCGGTGTCGTGGGCCAGCATGGCCTTTGCAGCCGCTTGTTGATCAGATCGCAGCGTGCCTTTGAAAGACACCTTGAGAGGAACGCCATTGCAGCATTCGTCCCGTACAACCAGCTTGATTTTTAGATCTTTCAAAAGCTTCCGGACTTCATCAAGGCAGCCGCGGGGCAGTGCGAGATGCTTTGGGTGATCCTCCGCGCAATGGACGATCCTCGGTTTACTGTACGTGGATAGGCGCATTGCCTGCGCCCGGTAGAATTCAGGGTTTTGAAACGCCGCCAGTCGCACCAGCCGATTTCGGAATGGCGGTGGCAGAGTCTCTTTGGCGACATAGAGTTGATCGCCGAGCACCAATTCCATTGATTCTGGGAGGGGGCCAGCGATGGGGGGATACTTTTGGCGGCGTGACGGTGGCGTGTTCCATGGTGTCTCGTCATCCTCGTCCACCGTCGCGATGCGGACACCGATGATCCGCCCTCTGGATTCAGCCTCGCGTACCAACGTTTCGACTTGAATACGGTTCATCTTTTGCAACGAAGCCAGAAAAGCCCATTGGTCCTGGTGAGGTTGGAGGCGTTCGTTCAGAAAGGCGGTGTTACCTCGCTGACGGGCCTGTTTTTGCAGGGGCAAGGCGATCAGGTTGCCAAATCCGCCCTGTGGCAACGTGTCCTGGTTCGGAAAGAAGCGGTCATAAGAATCGAGTCCAATCTCGGGACGACGCTCCATCGTTTCGGTGAGAATGTGCGATCCCAGACTACGTGCAAGGCCGGCACCAATGGATTCCTCGAAAAATACCCAGACGTGGCCACCGTCGCCGGATCGCGACCGCTCCAACGTTGCGGGGACTTGGAGCTTTCGGCAGGTTTCGAGATACGCGCCGACATCTTCCTGCCAGCTTTCCCGGTCGAAATCGGCCGCCAGAAACCAACAGGTCTCGTCGAGTAGCATGGGATAAATGCCCATGACGAACTCACGCCCCGCGTTATCCCTTCCCGAGAGGTGCCAGCGAACCACCTCATCCGTCACGGGAAGAAATCGGCGGTTCGGACATTCAGCACATTTGACTTTCGGCTTCTCGCAGACTCCAGGCACCCATTCGTTTGCACATGCTGGGGCGTAGCCACTCTTCCCGGTTTTCCGGCTTTCAAAGCGCCGCGGGTAAACATCCTCTCTGCCACGAAACAATGAGCGGAACAGCGCGATCTTTGCGGTGGGCGAAGAGGCGTTGGTCACAGAGATCCCTTGCGGATGAAGCTGGTTGGACCAAGCCAGCCTTTCGGAGTCAGCATTGGAACCGTCGGCGATCACAGGTTAAACATGGTGAACGGAAGGAAAACTGTCGAGCCCTCCGGTTCTCGAACGGTAATAAGTCTGTACAACCTTTTGTTCCACCTGGATCAAAAGGTTGTATTGCTTTCCGGCTGTTGGTCGGGCAATCTGCCGTTGTGCAGCCCAAGACCGAGGAATTCTTGAACCTGCTTTTATGGTCCGCTGATAGACTTGCGCGGCCGACATTTCGCAATTTGAATGAGTCCTTTGAAGGATGGGCCTATCGCAACGGACTCTTGCGCCAGGTAAACACTCTGGAACAGCGGAAACTGGTTGAATGCGACCAGCGACCGTCTGGCGACCGGCTTTATCGTCTGACCGAGAAAGGTCGACTCCATGTTCTGGGAGGACGTGACCCGGAGGCGAAGTGGCTCCGCCGTTGGGATGGACGCTGGCGTCTCGTGCTATTCGACGTGCCTGTTGAGCAGGATGTCCAGAGAGTTAGGCTTCGGCGCTACTTGCATGCAAACGGTTTCGGATGTCTTCAAGGCAGTGTGTGGGTCACGCCCGATCCGGTGGCTGGCGAGCGTGAGATTCTCGCCGGTGGCAAGGTAAACGTGAACTCGCTGCTGCTGCTCGAAGCGCGCCCGTGCGCCGGGGAGAGTGACGCGGAAATTGTGGCTGGCGCATGGGATTTCGTTGCGATCAACCGAAACTATACGGAGCACCTCAAGGTGCTCGACGATATGCCGACCGAATCCCTTCGTGATGAAGCCTCCGCGCAACGGCTCAATAAGTGGGCGAATCTGGAACGAGTCGCATGGTTGACCGCTGTCGAAATTGATCCACTTCTTCCCGAACGCCTGCTGCCGGCGGGATATGGAGGGCAGCGAGCCTGGAAACGAAGGATTGAAGTCTTGCGGCGCGCGGGTGAGCGGTTGCGGAAATTTCGTGGCTGAGGCTGGTACAACCTTTTGTTCCAGGTGGAACGAAAGGTTGTAGTGTCACGGAGCCGGTCAGTGAGGTTGGCAATTGTGTTGCCGAATTACGCCCGCCGCTCTCTTATCGTTTGGAGAATATCTGCGATTACCTCGCTCTTCGGCTTGGCGCCGACGTGACCCTTGCCGTGGAGGCGGACGCTGACGTTGCCATTCTCGATATCCCGGGCGCCAATCACAAGCATCGTATGGACCCGTGCCTTCTCGGCGTCAGCGACCTTGGCCTTGATGGGGTTGTTGTCGTAGTCGGCGGTGACGCGGACGCGGTTGGCTCGCAGTTCTTTCACGATGGCATTCGCGTAGTCGAGGATGGGGGCCTCCTCGCCAATGGTCAGTACGCGGACTTGTTCCGGGGCCAGCCACAACGGGAAATTGCCGGCGTAATGCTCGATCAGGAAACCGATGAACCGCTCATGCGTGCCCAGCGGGGCCCGATGAATGCAAAGCGGCGTCTTCATCGTGTTGTCACGGTCGCGGTATTGGAGGCCGAATTTCGCTGGCACGGCGAAGTCCACCTGGTTGGTGGCGATGGTGAATTCGCGACCGATGGCGCTCCACACCTGCACATCAATCTTTGGGCCGTAGAAGGCGGCTTCGTTGGCGACTTCGACGTAATTGATGCCGCTCTCATCGAGCACGCGGCGCACCATGTCCTCGGTCTTCTTCCACAGCTCCGGTTCATCGACGTATTTTTTTCCGAGCCCTTCCGGCGCGGAGGTGCTGAAACGCATCTGGTATTTCTCGAGACCGAAGATTTTGAAATATTTTAGATACATGTCGTTCACGGCCCGGAACTCCTCGGCGAACTGCTCCTCGGTGCAGTAGATGTGAGCGTCGTTCATGTTGAGCGAACGCACGCGCATGAGGCCGAACAGTTCTCCGCTCTGCTCGTAGCGATAACACGTGCCGTATTCCGCGAGGCGCAACGGCAAGTCGCGGTAACTGTGCGGTTCCGCCGCGAAGATGCGGTGGTGATGCGGGCAGTTCATGGCTTTGAGGTAGTAGCGTTCAGGCTCGTCGGCGTAGGTATCGAGGAGTTTCACAGCGAAACTGTGTTTAATTAGTGAATCTATCTGCCTTCGCTCGTCATCGGTTCCAGATTCACCAATCTCCACTAATCGTTGAACAAATCTATCGGCATCCTCGCGACTGGTCGGGCGTGCCGACGGTAACAGGTGTTGATACTTTTCACGGAAACGCTCCACCAATTTAATTTCATCCGCTGCGATGTCGGCAAACTCGACTTGATTCGCACCCTGCTCTTGCACTGACATCGGAGGAAACATTGATTCCGCATAGTATGGAAGGTGCCCCGAGGTCTTGTACATTTTCTCCTTCGCCAGATGCGGCGTGCGGACGCGGACGTAGCCGGCTTCGAACTCGGTTTCCTTGGCGAGTTGTTCCAGTTCCTCGACTATCACTGTGCCTTTCGGCAGCCAGAGCGGCATTCCCGGGCCTACGTATTCCGCATCCAGCGCGAACAGGCCCATCTCCGCGCCGATCTTGCGATGGTCGCGGCGTTTGGCTTCTTCGAGCATCGTGAAGTATTCCTCCAGCTCGGTCTTGTTCTTGAACGCCGTGCCATAGATGCGCTGGAGTTGCGGGTTGTTTTCGTCGCCCTTGTAATACGCGCTGGCGACGCTGGTGAGCTTGAACGCCTTGATGTTTCCGGTCCGCATCACGTGCGGCCCCGCGCACAGGTCGATGAAGTCGCCGTTCTGGAAATAGGAGATCGGTTCGCCCTCGGGAATCTGGTTCAGGAGGTCGAGCTTGAACTTGCTCTCATTACCCGGTCGCTCGCCGAGGCCGCCAAGTCGACCGCTCTTCGCATCCGCGATAGCCTGTTCACGCGTAACGATGACCTTCTCGAACTTGTTGTTGGCCTTCGTCTCTTTCTTCATCTCCGCCTCGATTTTCTCGAAGTCTTCGGGCGTGATTCGGTGATCGAGTTCAACGTCGTAGTAATATCCATTCTCGACCGGTGGACCGTAGGCGAATTGGGCGTCGGGCCAGAGGCGGAGAATGGCGGTTGCCGTCACGTGGGCGCAGGAGTGGCGCAGTCGCTCCAGTTCGTTCATCTGCTCGCGCTGGTCGAGTGACTTGCGTTCTTTGGGTTGTTCGTTGTCAGGCATAGGTAAAAATTTTCAACCGCGAAGGGCCGCTAATTGACATGAACGTTTGCCCATGTCGGGCGCAAATGACCGCGAATCGATCTGGTGCAGCAGGTCTCCCGTCGAATCGCCGATTCTCGATGCTTCCCCAATTCCTGCTGATTCGTGTTCATTCGTGGTTGTTGCGGGCAAACAAAAACGCCTCGAACCGGCGGGTTGAGGCGTTTGCGTCCACGGATTTTCCGCAGACGCTAAAAAGTCGTTGTGGTTTGGCCAAACCGGTTCATCGTCGGGGGAAATTAAAAGTATTCAACCCGATTTGGCAATGGTTATTGGAAGGAATCAACGTTGGTACAGGCTTCACGGAATCAGTATTGCGCTGATTATCTTTGCGGCAGGAGTCGGTTGCGTTTCCAAAAAGAGAGCGGCCGAGCAAGCGCGTAAGGCTTACTTTCAGGGACAGGGAAGGGCGTTGATGCAGAGGGAACAAGCCGGACCGGTCGTGACGGTAAATGGTCAAGTGGTCCGCCGGCGCGTCGATTGGCGCGAAGGGCTGTCACTGGCCGAAGCATTGCTGGAGGCAGAATACACGGGCACGACAACGCCGGTCAGCCTGCGTATTACGCGTGGTGGCAGGCCGATTTCTGTCACCATGCGCAGGTTTCTTTCCGGGTCGCAAAATCCGATTTTGGAGCCGAACGACGTGATCGAGGTGCGATAGACACCTCGATGAGACTGCATCCTGTCGGTCGAACGACCGACAAGCATTTGTCGGTCATCTTCCGTCTCGCGAATTCCTTCGCTACAGTGGAGTATCGTGAAATGAACGGTCAAGCTGGAGAAACAGGCGGGTGTGGGCAAAAAAACGGACAGAGCGAAAGCGTCAAAGCATCGCCGCGAGGTAGTGTAGTCGAAGGAATTCGGGGAGCTGGTTTGTACGAATTTCGGAAAATGAAAGAAGCCAATTATCTGGTCATCTGCGCGATCGTCGGACTGTTGTTGATGCTGGCCTTCGGTCTGTTTTTCAAAATTCGATGAATACCAAATTACGTTTGTCGGTCAGTGTCTGCCGGTTAAGTGACCGACCCGACGCGTCGGCCATCTTCCTGGTTCCAGGCGAGGTGATTAAGGCGTTGATTATACCAGAATGACATCAAAGATTACTTTCAAACCGCAACAGTCGGATCAGCCGGTGCGGAATCAGATTACGCTGCTGGGGAGCGGGTTCGAAACAGAAGATTTACTGGCGTCAATCGTCGCCGAGGGCGGTCATCCGAGTGTCGTTGCTCAACCACAATGGCAAGCGCGTGGATCGAAGACCTCCACGCTGCATGCGGAATAATAGGATTCCTTTTTTCTCGGATTAGAATGGGTGCTTGACCCGCCCGGATGCTCGATTTCCCGATCCCTTCTTTTTCCTTCCTTTGTCCCGATAATTAGTCCCGCTGCCGGGTCTTGAAGGAGTTTCTCCCGTGCTCAGTCGCTTCAATTCGCTGATTTGATCGCGATACAACGCCGCTTTCTCAAACTCCAGGTTGTTGGCCGCCTCCAGCATTGATTCTCCGAGTTCCCTAATCGTTTCGGTCACATCGAGATCGCCGGCGGACTCGCGCAGCACTGAATCGGCCTGCGATTTTTCGCTGCGGCACGAAGAGAGACTCTCTTCAACCGCACGAGTCACGCTGCGCGGTGTAATGTTGTGTTCCTTGTTATAGGCAATTTGGCGTTCGCGCCGGAATTCGCTGACTTTCAAAAACTTTTTGATGCTCTCGGTTGTGACGTCGGCGTAGAGAACAACATGCCCATTCAAATGTCGGGCTGCGCGGCCGGCGGTTTGAATCAGGCTGGTGGTACTTCGCAGGAAGCCTTCCTTGTCAGCGTCGAGAATGGCGACCAGCGAGACTTCAGGCAGATCCAGACCTTCGCGAAGCAGATTGATTCCGACCAGCACATCAAACTCGCCTTTGCGTAAAGCCCGCAAAATCTCGACGCGTTCGATGGCGCCGATGTCACAGTGAAGATATTGGACTCTGATACTGATATCGCGCAGATAGTCGGTCAGTTCCTCCGCCGAGCGTTTAGTCAACGTGACGACGAGGGTGCGCTCTTTCTTGTCAACTTGTTTGCGAACTTCCTCGATGAGGTCATCAATCTGTCCCTTCAATGGTCGCAGGGTGATCGGTGGGTCCACCAGCCCCGTGGGCCGGGCGATGAGTTCAATCGGTTTTCCGCGGGACCATTCAAGTTCGCGCAGGGCGGGGGTTGCGCTGGCGTAGATGGTTTGTGCTTGCAGGGATTGAAATTCGGTGAAATTGAGCGGGCGATTGTCCAACGCGCTGGGCAGACGGAAACCGTGTTCAACGAGAACCGTTTTTCGTGAACGATCGCCTTCATACATGCCACCGATTTGGGGAACGGTCGCGTGAGACTCGTCGATCACGAACAAGGCGTCCTTCGGCAAAAAATCAATGATCGTGTGTGGCCGTGAGCCGGCGGGTCGCTCGGCGATGTGTCGTGAGTAATTTTCAATGCCGGAGCAGAATCCCATTTCCTCCATCATCTCCAGGTCATACTCGGTGCGCATCTTAATGCGTTGAGCTTCCAGAAGTTTGCCGTGCTTTTCAAACCAGGCGATCCGGTCGCCGAGTTCTTCGCGAATTGTCAGAATGGCTCGTTTCAGTTTTTCGGGTTGCGTGACGAACTGTTTGCCCGGGTAAACCGTGATGGCCTTGAGGTTTTCGATCGTGTCGCCCGTGAGCAGTTCGAAACGAGTGATGCGGTCAATCTCGTCGCCGAAGAACTCGATGCGTAAACCGTCTTCCGCATAGCCGGGCCGTAATTCGACGGTGTCTCCGCGGACGCGAAAATGTCCGCGCTCGAAGGCGATATCATTGCGGTTATATTGAATGTCCACCAATCGACTGAGGAAGGTGTCGCGCCCGATTTCATCGCCGACCCGAATGGGGATTACCATGGCTTCGTAATCCTCCTTGCTGCCAATGCCATAAATGCACGAAACGCTGGCGACCACCACGACATCACGCCGGGCGAAGAGGGAACTCATGGTACTCAAACGCAGCCGTTCGATTTCCTCGTTTACGCTCGAGTCCTTCTCGATGAACGTATCCGTGCGCGGGATGTAGGCTTCGGGCTGGAAATAGTCGAAGTAACTGACGAAATACTCGACGGCATTCCCGGGGAAAAAGCTCTT
>CALBIE010000749.1 GCA_937893495.1 uncultured Verrucomicrobiales bacterium
CTCTTCACTTCCAGAAACAACGTTTCATCTTCATCCGTAAACTGCTTTGAACGCCCTTGAACCAGGTAATGGTTGAACTGCTTCCAGCACTCGATGTGATTTTCCATTTGCAGGATCAAATCGTCGAGCGAAAGTTTTTTCCGGGATGATTTCAACTGGCCCAGAATGGATTGCCAGGTCAGGAAGACCTTGTGCCATTTGCTCTCCAGCCCGCGTAGCGCATTCTCCTCCAGTTCGCCAAGATATCTCAGCGATGACGCTCGCGTAATCAATTCCATGACGTCCTCTCGGTCAGGCGCACCACTCTCGATGGCCCCCAGGATTGTTTGAAGTTCCTGCACCAGTCCACTCTTGATTTCAAGGAATTGATTTTCGTCCTCTTCGTCAAATTTCTTTGTCCGGGCGACGTTCAGGCAAATGCTGAACTGCTTCCAGAACTCGACATGGTTTTCGAGTTGGTTAATCAGCTCCTCCACCGCAAGGTTCTTACCCTGCGCCTTGACCAGTCCAAGCACGGTTTGCCAACCGACAAAGTTTTTATGCCACCGACTCTCCAGACCCCGGAGATAGTTCTCCGGTTGCTCGCTCAAGTAGCGGAGGGATGGAGCAGCCGAAATGAGTTCGTGTACTCCCTCACGGTCTGGCGCACCGGTCTCAATACTGGTAAGGATGGTTTCCAACTCCTGTGCGAGGCTGCTTTTAAGTTCGAGAAACTGCGATTCGTCGTCAGCATTGAAATTTTTTGCACGCGCCTGCTTCAGGAAACAATTAAACTGTTTCCAGCACTCGATATGGTTTTCCAACTGGCCAACCAATTCTGCTAGATTCGAATTATCCATATTCGCCGGCCGCTAAGTCGTTGTAGAATTCGTCAATTTTTGGGTGCAAGGAAAATAATGGCACCGCCTCGCTGTTCGCGCGCCGTGATCTTGAAGCCACCAAAGTGAATCTGCAGCTCAGTTAGCGGCAGGCTGGCTTTTTGCGCCCCCACAAACGCACCAAGTACTATCCTGGCAATTTCCTTTACGAGCGATTCGGGAAAGATGGCCGGAAGCGTCGATGTCAGCACCTTGCCGGAGCGATCCACGGTAAAACTGCCAGAAGGCAGCTTATCGATCTTCAACTCCGCCTTGCGCGAACCAAATAGTGAACTCAGGAATCCCATTGCACCATCATCGCCTTCAGGTTTTCAATGACTTGCCCGGCAGACAAATTGCGTTTGAACCCGGCGCAAAGATATTTGTCATTCTTCTCGATAATCCCCGCGTGCCGTTGCGGTCCAAGCGCCACAATGTACTGCAGTTTGCCGGCCTTGAGCCGCTCCCCCAGCGACGAGAAACGATTGGCAGTGTCTCGCACCCATCGGGCGACCAGATCCGGGCTCTCGCAAGCATACTGCTCAAACTTTTTTCCTTTGTGACCTGTCTCGACAAGAAACTCGATATTTGGACTACGGCCAAGAGCGGCGAGTTTCGAAGTGCCGGAAGCCTTCTCTCCTCCTGAACCGGGTATCTCGCCGGCCCTTACCTCATCCTCAATCTGCGCGGAGTCGAGCAGAAGTCCTTGAATTGAATTAAATATTTTCCGCTCCCGACCGGGATCAGCCGGAAGGGTTTCAAATGAACCAGAGCGCCAACTCATCGCCTTCATGAACGCCGTCTCTCCCGATTCGTCGCTGACTTCAGCGTCAATCAGTTCGCCATTATCCAACCAGATTTTCGCGACCAGGGGGCCGTTCGTTATTTTGAGGACGGTTGAACTCTGCGAGATGCTTTCCATCTGCACGATATCCGCGAGGCTTTTGCTTTGAACACCCCGAAAGCCGCCCTTCTGTTCGCGCTCCAGCATCGACTCCACGCAATCGACAAACAACTTGATCTCGCCGGGCGTTTTGGGTTTCTCGACATACAAATCAATCCCTACCGCGTATGCCCTCGATCGATATTCATCGGAGCCGTCTCCGGTCATGACAATCGTCCGGAGATTAGGAAACCGCCGCCGAACGATCGCCAACACTTGAAAACCGTCCATGGTGGGCATTTTCAAATCGGTCAGAAGCAGGGAAAACGGCTCCGAATCCATCATGGCAATCGCGTGTCCACCGGTCGACGCCGTCCGAATGTCTGGCTGACTGCTCAACGTGCCCAGCAGTTCCTGACACAACTCCAGGAACGCAGGGTCGTCATCGAGAATTAGAATCTTATGCCGTTCGGCCATGACACCGAAATTGTGCCGTTTTTAATTGCCACTTCAAGTGATTTAGGCGAAAAACCTTGAGCATCAACAGGTTCTGCGGAACCGAACACCGAATCCATCCGATTCGAACTAGTCGCGCATGCTGGGTTCGCTAAAAAACATTTTCGGCTCGAACGACGCCTCCAAATCCGGCCCGCCGTCTGGTGTGCCCGATACGTCTGGCGGCAAAGCTGCCCCATCCCAAAGAGCTGCCACGGGCCATGTCCGCATTCCGCTGACGACTTTGTTTGATTCGATGCCCTCGAAACTGACCCGCCTGGTTTTACGTCCCCCGGGAGACGGCGCGGAGTTGAAGGTGCCGATGGAAACTATCTTGCCGCAACTTGGTTCCGGATCGATCAAGGTGCCTTTTTTACTCGTTTATTCTAATGCACCGGACGGCACCTTTCAACGCGATGCAGCCGGTATCGACGAACAGGTGGATTTGCCTCTGGCACTCGTGTTACCACAAGTTCCACGGGACTTGATGCGCCGCAAGGAGCCAAAGTCACCAGTTCCGGAAGTGAGCAAAGCTGATTTCGTAGGCAGCGCCCAATCAGCGGCACCAAAACCTGAGCTCGAACGAATGCCCGAACCCACGCCCGCCGCAACACCCCAGTTGGACACAACCACCTCCTCTCCAGACCGCATTGCTATCACATTGGCAAAAATCATCGAAACGGCACCGACCGAAATCAAGTCACTGATACCAGATCTGGCATCGATCGCAGGTAATCTGGAAGTTCCGGCGGAGATTGTTTTACCGCAACTCGCCAAGGGCAAAGTTCAGATTACCGCAGCGCAACTCTTCGAATGGTCACCGGCCAATACTTTTTCGAATGCACCTGCGGACCCGGATCAAAAAATTACATTACCCCTTCAGGAAGTGCTCGCTAAAGCCGGTTCCGTTTTGAAACGCAAGCAACCGACGAAAAAACTGGAAGGATTCAGCGGTCAAAATTTTTTTTCTGACGGTGCAACCGCCCCGAAAACGGAACCTGAACCCGCGGCGCCGCTATTTGCGCCCACTCCGTCGTCCGTGCAGAAAAAGTCTGTTGAAACAACTTTTGAACCGGCTATCCCCGTTGATCGACCGGTTACTCAACCGCGTGCGATTGCACCAGGCGCACCAACAGGATTCGTGTCCATTGCCCTCACGGCCGTCCTCGATCATTTGCCCGACGCCATCAAGGGTGAAGCGCAACGTATCGCGAAGGACACTACGATTCAGTTCCCCGCCAATGACCTTGGAAATGTGCTGAAGACCGGAAAAATCAATTTTACCTGGAGCCAGTTGATCGGATGGATGAAGCCGGCACAATCATCCAGCGGTGGTTCCGGTGGCACGCAAGTGAATCTGCCTCTCAAAGCCGTGGTCGGGCCTTTCATGGCGGCGATGCGCCAGAACCCATTACCTGCCGATGCGGAGTCGCCAAAAGAAGACATCGCCGGCATGTTTATCAGTAAATCAACGACTGCGACCCCTCCTCCTTCCTCCGTTGCTGATACGACCATCGCAACCAAGTCAGATATCCATCTGGGTGAACTGCTTGGCGATCCAGATAAACGAAATTGGACACCAATGGAAATCGTGCAACGTGTCGCGGGGCTGCCGGGCGTCTCGGGATCATTTATTTCGCTCCTCGAAGGGCAGATTGCCGCAGCCGATATGTCGGACACAAAATTCGATCTGGTTGCGTTCAAAATTCCAAAACTCTATCGAACGACCGCGGAACAAGTGGAGGAAATGAATCTCGGACAACCGAGTTATTTGAGTTTCTCGGTGGAAGGTGTTCCGTGGCTGATTTTCAAAGTTGGAAGTATTTTCTTTACCGTGCAGGGCCGTTCAGGAGATTTACTTCCGGTCGCACGACTGCAATCCATCGCGATTGAGATCGGGCATCAACGGAAATAACCAGACGAACTATGGCGATTATAAACAAAGCTACTAA
>CALBIE010000750.1 GCA_937893495.1 uncultured Verrucomicrobiales bacterium
TCATTGGTCTGCGCCACCTTGTTGCCGTAGAAATCGTACCCGTAGCTGACTGAGGTGGAGTCGGGGTAGGTTACGGTCGCGATTTGGCCGTTGGTTCGGTAGGTGTAGCTGGTGACCTGGCTCAGGACGTTGGTGATGCTGCTCACGCGATCCAGCGAGTCGTAACCATACGTGGTGGTGTTGCCCAACGCATCGGTGGAAGCGGTCCGCAGCCCGTTGGTGTCGTACGTGTAGGAATTCGTGCCGCCATTTTGAAGCACGTGTTGGGTCACCTGTCCAAACCCGTTGTAGGCAAAGGATACGGTGTTGGAATCCGGATAGGTGATCTGCGTGACCCGGTTGCTGGTATCCCGCGTCCAGGTGGTGACATTGCCCGCGAAGTTGGTATGGGTAAGCACGAGGTCATTCGTGTCGCGGCTCCAGCTTTCCGTGGCGAGCAGGTTCGTTTGAGCGTCATAGGTTTTGTGGGTCAGCGGCGCGCCCAGGTCGGTGTTGTCGTAATCCTGCACCCGGCCGAAGGGATCGGTCACCGTCAGGTTCGCCGGGTCCCAACCGTCCACCACGGTCACATTGCCCAGCCCGTCTTTCCGATTGTTGGCTCCCTGATCGAAAAGGTTGGTGTTTCCGCCCGTGTCAATCACTCGACGGAAGTAGCCGTCGTCGTTGAGTCCGAAATCGATGACGACGAGATCGTTGGTCGTCGCGGGATTAAATTCCCGGCTGACCGCTCCGCCGGTATCGTCTTCATACTGGTACTGAATGTGGGCTCCCGCGCCACCGACCTTCGGGTCGTCCATGGTCGCCAGCATCAACGGGTCTTCGCCATAATACTGGTAGGTCGCTTCAACCCCACCGCCGTAGTCCACGCTGGTCAACGCGTAATAATTGGTCCAGGCCTCATAACCGAAATCCACGCTACGCCCGTCGCTGGCATCGACGGTGGTGAGGCGATCGTTGCCGTCATAGGTGATTTCCAGCCAGCGACCGGCCGGTTCGGTGACCTTGGTCACGCGCAAATCGGTGTCGGTCTCAACGGTATAGACGTTCTTGAAGTTGTCCTCGAATTTCAGCAGGCGGAAAAACACGCTGCCCATGCCGTCGTATTCCGCTCCAAAGTGGTAGCGGAAGCCACCGCTGGCCCGGACCACCAGATTGGTCCCGGTGAGGGTCAACTTGACCGGCAGATACTGGGGCAGAGTGCCCAGGTAAGTAGTATCGTAATCGGGCTCGGAGGTCTCGGGATCCATTTCGTATTGGTAATCGAAGCTGTCCAATCGGCCGGCGGCGTCGAAGATCTCGACGCCCACAAAGCCCCCATAGTCCTCTCCGACAATATCCCACTGGTAGGCGTGGCGCCACTGGCCCCCGTCGCCGAAGTGACTGACCTGTCCGTTGTAACGCGAGCTGTGAATGCGGGTGAACGCCAGTTGATGTTCGCCCACGCCCCCATGCAGCGCGAGATCGGTCACCACCCGCATGGCGCTGCCATAGGCGATCTCAACCTGATTGACGCCCACGCCCGAATGTCCCGGGCGGGCATTAATCCCGATGTTGGCCAGCGGGCCATTCGTACCGGTAACTGGGCTTGTGCAGGTCGTGGGAATGACCACCCCCGAATTATAGCCGAGGCCGCATTGGACGCTGAATCCCAGCGTGCTGTTGCTGGCGGTCAGGAAGGAACTGGCGGGCAAGGCGACCGACGGCATGGCCAGCACGGCGCTCAGAGTGAACAGTTTCAGGATGTTTGATTTCATAATACCTCCAGGTTCAGAAAAATGGTTAAAACTCAATGGTCCACGTGAAATTCAAAATGATGCTTCTTCTTTGCGCCCACGCGCACTTCGACGTATTGAAAATGTTCGACGCTCCCGAAGTGATAGGTGAAGTCCAGCCTCCCATGTTTATCCAACCGTTCGCGCCGGATCTTCAGACCGTGGTCGAGCGTGCCGCCGCCGCGCAAGGCGATCACGGTCATTTGCCCGGCCAGTGATTCAGGATAAAGCATGGTAACTTTGACCGGTCGCTTCTGCTCGATAATGACTTTGCGGAAACTGCCCAGCGCGTTGGCCTTGAGGTCCCAAGACTGTGGCCCGGCCTTGACCCGTGCGGTCACGGCATTGGGATCGGGCGCCAACTTCCACTTGGGCTTTTTGGCGGGCGGGTTGGGAGAATCGGCGGAATGAACGGCTGCGGGAAGGTAGATCGCGGCCACGATAGCAAAATAGATCGCTTTCATAAGTTTTGTAATCCTGTCCTCTGACTGATCCTCCAGGCAGATTTCCACACCCCGTGTGGAAGGCCTTTTATTTGGATCGTCGTGATCTGTACCCCCCCCCCTGCTGATATTGCAAGAAGTTTTTTGAAAAAGTTTTCCGCCACTTTTTCCGCCACATTTGCCAATCTCCCGGCGACCCGTTTCAATCTGTCAATTATGCTTCACGTCTCCGGGCTTTGGCTGGTGCCAAGTGAATGAAAGGTCAGGCATTATTCGCCACAGCCCTGGCCCGAAAGAGACGGTCAAAGTGGGCAGAGTGCTACAGCAACACATTAAGGATTTCGCTTCCTTCATTTCCTTCCGACTCGAATCGTGTAGATTCTGGCGCGTCCGGCCGTTGAGAAAAACCGCGAACCACATTACACACTAAACAATGAGCATCACCATTTGCGAAGGCGACATCCACCTCGTCAACCTGCGCACGCGCATGCCATTTAAATACGGCATCGCCACTATGACCCGTATGCCAATGGCCTTCGTGCGACTGGCCATCGAGGTGGACGGCCAGCCGTCTCTCGGCGTCGCAGCCGACTTGCTGCCACCCAAATGGTTCACCAAGGATCCGGACCGTGATTGTGACGAGGAGGTTCACGAGATGCTCGCGGTGATTCGTCATGCCATGCAAACCGCCGTGACCATTGCCGGCAATTCTCCCTTCGACACGTGGCACGAACTCTACGCGGCCAACGAGCATTGGCGCGTCATGGAGGACGTGCCGCCACTGCTTGCCCATTTTGGCACCTCCATGATTGAGCGGGCGATGCTGGATGCGTTCTGCCGCACGGCCGGACGGCCCTTTTATCGACTCCTGGCCTCGGACCAACTCGGTATCGATCTTTCTCAGTTTCATCCCGCGTTGCGACGACATACACCGTCTGATCTGCTATCCCCTTCTCCGTTGAAACAGATCATCGCGCGCCACACCGTCGGCATGGCGGATCCCTTGACCGACGAGGAAATACCCGCAGACGAGATTCTCAACGATGGCCTGCCACAATCGCTCGAAGCCTGCGTGCGTCACTACGGATTGTGTCATTTCAAGCTCAAGATCAATGGCAATCTCGACGCCGATCGCGACCGGCTGCAGCGAATCGCCGCCGTTCTGGATGCGCACGCGCCACCTGATTACCAGTTCACGCTCGATGGCAACGAACAATTCAAATCCATCGCTGGTTTTCAGGATTACTGGCAACAACTTTCAGCCGTCACCGAACTCAAAGATTTCCTTCCCCGGCTGATTTTTGTGGAACAACCACTGCATCGCCTGGTTGCGCTCGAGGAGGAGGTCGGCCAGACCCTGCGCAACTGGGAGACGGCGCCGCCGATCATCATCGACGAATCAGACGCGACCACGAAATGCCTGGCCAGGGCGCTCGACCTCGGCTACTCGGGCACCAGCCATAAGAACTGCAAAGGCGTGTTCAAAGG
>CALBIE010000751.1 GCA_937893495.1 uncultured Verrucomicrobiales bacterium
GATATGGACTTTCTTTACAGCTCTGATACCAAATGACTGACATGCACCGATCTCTGCTTTGTCTCCTTTGCGCCTTTTTGGTTCAGGCCGCTGCTGCGACCACGAAACCAAACATCCTGTTCTGCATCTCCGATGATCAGTCTTACGCGCACACCGGTGCGAGTGGTGATCCGGTGGTGAAGACGCCCGCCTTCGATCGTGTTGCACGCGAGGGACTGCGCTTCGTACATGCCTTTTGCGACGCGCCAACGTGTGGTCCGTCCCGCAGTGCCATCCTCACGGGCCAACCGATCTGGCGGCTTGAGGAGGCGGGAAACATTCACAGCACGCTGCCAACGAAGTTTGCCACCTACACCGAGCTGCTGCAAAAGGCGGGTTACGCGATCGGATATACCGGCAAGGGCTGGAGTCCGGGTCGGTTGGAACCGGGAGGCCGCTCGCTCAATCCGGCCGGCACGCCGTTCCAAAGCCGGAAGCTCAAGCCACCTTTTCAGGCGATGCGGAATACAGACTACGCGGGAAACTTTCAGGACTTCCTGAAGCAGGTTGCCGATGATCAGCCCTTTTGTTTCTGGCTCGGCACAAGTGAGCCGCATCGCGGCTTTGAATTGGGAGCCGGTAAGAAGACAGGGAAAGATCCTGCCAAAGCCGTCGTGCCGCCCATCTTCCCGGACAACGACATCGTACGAAACGACATCCTCGACTATCTGGTCGAGATTGAGACCTTCGACCAGCAGGTCGCGCGCGCCATCAAGACGCTCGAAGACGCCGGGCAACTGGACAACACCATCGTGGTCATCACCAGCGATCACGGCATGCCCTTTCCCCGCGCCAAGGCCAGCCTCTACGATACCGGTTCGAGGGTGCCGTTGGCGATCCGTTGGCCGAAAGGAATCCGAATGCCCGGTCGTGTCGTGTATTCCTTCGTCAACCTCAGCGACCTGGCTCCGACTTTTTTGGAAGCCGCCGATCTCAAACCGCCCGCAATGATGACCGCGCGCAGCTTGATGGACACTTTCGGACGGAAAATGACGCTTGAACGTGAGGCCGCCTTTATCGCAATGGAGCGTCATGATGGTTGTCGTAAAGGCGGCAAGGGTTATCCCTGCCGCGCGATCCGGACGAAGGATTATCTCTACATCCATAACTTCGAACCGACCCGTTGGCCGTCGGGTTCGCCGGATGCGACCGTCTGCGCTCGCTCCATTCCGTACGGCGAGATCGACAGTTCACCGACCAAGACGTTCATGATGGAACACCGCAGCGAACACGGCGTCGCACGTCTTGCGGAACTCGCTTTCGGCATGCGCCCTGCCGAGGAGTTGTACGATCTGAAAAAGGATCCCCATCAAATGAACAACGTTGCCGGGAACATCAAGTATCTGAATGCCCAAAAACGCCTGCGCGAACAACTGTTCGATCATCTGAAGCAAACCAAGGATCCCCGCGTCACTGGCGGTCCGGTGAACTGGGACTATTATCCTTACTACGGAAAGATCAGCACGAAAGGTTGGACCGTTGACAAGAAGCCTGAGTAGGTATCCCCCGATGAAGCCAATCACTCTTTCAGTCGCCCTGACACTCTGCCTGGCACCATTAACTCGGAGTCAGGATTCCAGACATCCGGTCCCGAAGAGTTCAAAGTGGCTGACGTACCGAGGCGGGAAAGGTCCGGGGAAAGGAAAGCACATCATTCTGATCGCCGCCGATCAGGAGTATCGCAGCGAGCAATCCATGCCGATGATGGCGGGCATCCTGTCGCGGCACCACGGCTTCGACTGCACGGTGCTGTTCGGTGTCAACGAACAGGGACTCGTCGATCCGACCATGCCGGTGTATCCAAAGAAGGGGAAAGAGGCCGAGTTCAAGTCGCACAACATTCCCGGTCTGGAACATCTGCAGTCGGCCGACCTGGTGATTTTCTTCCTCCGCCTGCTGACCCTGCCAATGGATCAGCAAAAGCAGATTGTTGAATACCTCGATTCCGGAAAGCCGATCATCGGATTGCGCACGGCGAATCACGGATTCCGTCGGCCGCTGCCCTACAAGATCGATGGCCAACAGGTGCACTTTGGTGAACTGCTCGGCGGAAGCTTTCGCGGGCACCATGGAAACTGGCATCGCGACTCGACCCGCGGCGATCTCGTCGAAGCCATGAAGGACCATCCCATTCTCACCGGTGTCGAAAACATCTGGGGACCTTCCGACGTGTATCGCACCTACAAGGAGGGCGAGAAGCTCCCCGAGGGATGCACGGCGCTGGTTTACGGCCAACCGCTCATCGGTCGGGAGCAAGGCGGGGAATCGAACCCGAAGAAAGAACCCTTGCCGGTCGCCTGGTTCAAGCACTGGAAAACGAGCGGCGGCAAAACTGCACGCGTCTTTCAATCAACCATGGGCAGCGGGAAAGATCTCGAAAACCAGGGACTGCGCCGACTGATCATCAATGCCGGGTATTGGTGCCTCGGTCTGGAAAATGAAATCACGGCAAACCGGAACGTCGATTACGTCGGCGAATACAAACCACTGGTCAGCGGCTTCAACTATGAGAAGCTCGGTGTCGTCCCACAACCGCCCGCAGCCTATCACCAGAAACCATGAATTACCGAATCGCCTTCACGACGTTCCTGATCAGTGCGGTCGGATTGCTGTCCGCCGCACCGAAAACGAAAGCCCACGCGCAAGGACAGGGTCTCAAGCAGGCCAACACGATGGGTGGCGGAAGGGCGGCTCTCCTCAAGACGGGAAAATTCCGCGTCTTCCTGCTCGCCGGACAATCCAACATGACCGGGCAAGGCCGGGCGAATGAACTCAAACCCCCTTTCAACGAGCCGCACGAACGCATCCGAATCTGGGCAAACAATCGCTGGGAGTATTTCGTTCCGAAGAAATCTTTCGGCCCAGGCGTCAATCTGGCCCATGAACTGGTCAGGCATTGGCCCAATGACACCATCGGCGTGATCAAGGTCGCCATCGGCGGCACCGGCATCCTTTCCTTCCAACCCGACTGGACTCGGGAATCCGCCGACCGCAGCAAAGACGGCAGCAAGGGCAACCTCTATCGGGACATGATCGGCGCCGTCAATGCGGCCCGCGAGGTTTCAGAATTCGAGCTGGCCGGCTTCGGGTGGAAACAAGGCGGCAAGGACATGCGCTCAAAAGAACTGTCCGCCGAGTATCTCGACAACTTCCGCAAGATGATCACCGGCCTTCGCAAGGATCTGAAAACGCTGAAGCTTCCGGTCTTCATCGCCGCCTACGCGACGCGGGAAGAGTTTGAGGGTTTTGACGGCCCAATCAACAAATCACGACCAGGCACCTACGAGGTCATCAAGGCCCACCTCGATGCCGCCGACAAGATTCCCCACGTCGTCACGTTCTCCCACGGCAAACTCCCCTGCCACCAAGACGGCATTCACTTCAACACCGAAGGCCAACTCACCCTCGGCAAGATGTTCGCTGATCAGATCAAGAAACACAGCAAACACTGAACCACTGGATGAGTGCGACCGAATTCGGAGTCTGAGATTGCGTGAGTCATCCACAACCGTCGGCTGCGAACCGACGCTTCTGCGGCCTCAAGGCTGTTGACCCTCACCGCAAATAGGCACCTTCTCTGAATGATTGTCGAACTATCGGGAGGCGATTTCAAAACCCAGTAGCAGCCGAGGTAACGAGGCTCAAACTTCAAGAAGATCAGAGCCTCCTCACGTCGGCTGCTACAGTTTTGCAATTGGCTCTCGGACCATCCGCATTACTTGCGCTTCCTGCCAACGGTGGCGTCACACCAGGACAGCAACTCGCCGAGGATGGCTGGATTGAAGTTGGACTTGGGACGAGGTTGTTCGCCGTAGAGCATCCGGTAGCTCTCCTGCGCTGTCTTTGCGTGGTTGGAGAAGTGGTCGCTGTTCGGGACGGTGATGCTGGTGCCATGGCCGGGATGAGCTTCGTTGACAGTCTGCACGATCCAATCAGTGCATTCCTCTTTGGTGACGAACCAATCAGAGCTGCCCCACATGGTCAACACATGTGGGTATTGCGGTTTGTTGTCGGTCGAACCTGGCAAATGGGACGCGGCGAGTATTCCCCAGGATTCGGGGAGGTTTCGTTTGGCGACCTGATGATAGAAGGTGAAATGGCGACCGGCCAGGTAGGGGGGCTTCCCTGGCCCAAAGATCCAGAACGGGTTGAGGTGTTGTTTTTGTGTCCAGAATCTCCTGGACGGTCTTTCCCTCAACGGCGAGTTGATACCAAAAGCGAATGTGACCGATGATCTCGCTGTTCACCTGTGCGGGTGTTTTGCCTTGGAGCAGGAGGAGTCGGCGGCGTTGACCAATGAGTCCCTCAAACCACGTAAGGCACGTCGTGCCGTAAGTAGCGATGCCGCGAACGGGTTCTTCGGTCGCGATGAGCGGGGCCATGATCCCGCCCATGCTGAATCCGTAGATCAGCACGTTGTCCGCATCCACGAAGTCGCTCTGCTTGAGCGCGCGCACGGCTTCCCGGTTACCCGCCAGTTCCGTGTCAAAATCGACGTCGCGCAGCGGACCACCCTCGCTGTCGCCGCATCCGGGACGTTCAATCCGCATCGTCACGTAGCCGTTGCGGGCGAGATGTTGGGCAATCCGGATAAACGCACCGGGCCGTCCAAACGGCGCGTCCACCGGGAAACAGGTCTGCCCACCCTGCAGAAACAACACCGCAGGATGGCGTCCGTCCTTACGCGGATGCGTGATGATTGTCCGTTGCCGAAACGCTCCATTAGTCACGCTGCTGTAATTTACCTCGTACCCATCGCCCTTTTCCCGCGGCTTCTCCTTCAAGGTGACTTGGGTCTGTAGCAGTTTTCCGTCCCGAACCCATCTCACGTCCAGACGATCTCCAGCACGCCGATCCGACACCGCCTTCATGAACGAAGCAACGTCGGGCACGTTCGCTTCACCCAAGCTCACGACAATGTCACCATCCTTGAACCCGGCCGTCGCCGCGGAAGATTCTTGAATCACCCGTTTCAATAGAACTCCGCCCTTCTTGAGCGCCGGCTGTTTGCGCACCTCCGCTGCCACTTCAGCCAACTCGGCGCCAAACAGGGCTTTACGTCGCAGCTCGCGCTCCGCCGCAGCTCCGCTTGCAGCAAGAGTGATGAAGAGCGTCCAATTGAGAAGGATTCTGAAACGCATGGTGATCGCGAATGGCGTAACTCAAAAAACGGCCGCCGACGAGTCAGATTGCGTCCAAGGCTTCACCTGGTCTTCGTCGAATTACGTCTTTCGGGGTTGGTCAGTCTTTCTCGTGACACACCAAATCAATGACGACGGCGGTTGCCAGAATCGTGACGTCGTCCTCGCCGGCCACGATGTCGATTCCGTAGGTGTCACGGAATGAGAAAAAGCGTTTTGATACCGAGGCGACTTCACTTCCCGAACGGACGAACTGGTATTCGAAATCGAAAAAGCTTCCGGTCACCGAATAATCATTGGGGCCGGGCACATCGACCTCGAACTTGTCCTTGAACAGACTCATTCGCTTCTTGATCTCGGCAAACAATTTACCAGACCGATAGATGTGATACGTCTTGAGCAGGCTGAGGATCTTTTGCGAGATAAACGCCAGCTCATTGCCCTGCATGTCCTGAAAGGAAAGCTTGTCACCAATCGACAATGCCTTGCCATCGACAAAGAATACGTCGTTGCCGGCGGCATCTTGAATCGCGAAATCATCACCAAAGCCCCACAGTTTTTGTTTCATCAGGTAACGCATGCTGCTGATATTGCCGTCACCCTTCAAAGACAGCCATACTTCATTCACGCGAAAACTTTGCTGCCACGACAAAGAAATGGGAGTTGCACTGGCATCCTTTCCACGTACCGGGACGCCCCCCTCACCCCATCCCTCTCCCCCAGTGGGGGCGAGGGTGCCCGGAGGGCGGGTGAGGGGGATTCCGGATTCATTGCTGCGATGCGCGATCAAGGAATCGTGGAGACTCCCCACGATCCTCCCGGAGCGAGGGACGCCCGGTGAGGGCACTACAAGGCCGGGTCCCCTGACCCGGCATTTCGGGTTCAAGGGGACACGACGCGAGCTGACGGACGAAGCGTTTCTCCACGGAATTGCAGCACCAGGTCCTAATTGCGTTCGAATGGGGATTCGTAATGTTTACAACCGGGAAGGAGCGTGAACAAAATGTCCGATGACATACGCCCCGATGACGATATATTGTTGAGCCCGAAACGCGCATGACCAGATCCGCCAACAGAAACAGCACGAACCGGAAGAACCCTTTTTCGAAATTCGCGCCGCGCCGCGCTTTCGCAGGACTGGGGATGTTGATTCTCAGTGCCTTCGTCATTTCCGCCTCTGCGGCCGAACCCGGCAAAGGGGAGAAACTCTTCGCCCTCAAGCTGAAGCCGCTCTTCAACGAAAAGTGCATGGCCTGCCACGGGGCTGAAGGGAAGAAGATCAAAGGCGACTTCGACATGCGCACGCGCTCATCGGCGCTCAAGGGCGGCGGCGAGTTCGGCGACAAGACACTGATCCCCGGCAAGGGCGAGGAAAGCATGCTCTACCGTGTCACGACCCGAACGGTGGAGGACTACGAGATGCCGCCGAAGGAGGCCGACAAGCTGACGAAGGAACAGACCGGGTGGATTCGCGACTGGATTAATGCCGGAGCCCCCTGGCCGAATGACGCCCGCGTCGCGGAAATTCAAAAGAAATACGCCGAGGGCGTGACCGTCGCCACTTCAGGCGGCCTCAGCGACGACTGGACCAAACGTCGCTACCAGCCGGAACATCTGTGGGCCTATCGACCGCTCAAGGAAACCACGGTTCCGGCGAACACCAATCCCATCGACTGGTTCGTCGAACAAAAACTGAAAACAGCCGGACTGCAAGCCGCGCCCGATGCCGGGCCCCGCGAACTGGCTCGACGTCTGAGCTTCGGCCTCACGGGACTGCCACCCTATCCGAAGGCAGTTCATGACTTTGAAGAGGCTTATGCCCGGAACAAAGCGGCGGCAGTGGCCGATTACGCGAAGCGCCTGATGTCGTCGAAACACTACGGCGAACATTTTGGCCGCCACTGGCTGGACGTCGCGCGCTACGCCGACACCTCGGGCTTTGCCAACGATTATACGCGCCCCAACGCGTGGCGTTATCGCGACTACGTCACGCGCGCCTTCAACGACGACAAGCCCTATAACCAGTTCGTGCGCGAGCAAATCGCGGGCGATGAAATGGACAGCAATGATTCGGAAAAATTGATCGCCACCGGGTTTCTGCGCATGGGGCCCTGGGAACAAACCGGGATGAGCGTCTTCCGGGTCACCCGCCAACAGTGGCTCGATGACGTGACGGATTCCGTCGGCCAGACATTCCTGGGCCACGCCCTGCAATGCGCCAAATGCCACGACCACAAATTCGATCCGGTTCCAACGCGGGACTACTACGGCATGATGGCGGTCTTCTCGACGACGCAGTTCGCCGAGCGCGACGCACCGTTTCTGAAACAGGAGAACAAGTCATGGTTCTCCGAGGCAAACGAGTGGACCACAGCGAAAGTTCGGGCCTATCAAAAGCAGAGAAGCGAGCTGCAGGCCCGGGTCAACCAGCAGAAGAAGAAGGAGGCCGGCAACGCCAAGGTGGGCGACAATGGACTCGATCCCGGCGACGAAGCCTCGCTCGCCAGGATGAGCAAGAACATCAGCCGTCACTCCTGGGAATACGACAAGACTCGTCCCATCGCCTTCGCCGTCCACACGGGAAAGACCGTCGAACGCAAAAACGTAGGCAACCGCATTGACATGCCGAGGAATCCCTGGGCACAAGGTCAAATGGAGAAGGATGCCATCCTGACTGGCGGCGACGCCTATAGTTACGGTGATCCCGTCAAGCCCGGCCCTCTCAGCGCGGCGACTCTGCTGGGCGGCATGAAGCAAACCGCCTTCCCGGAGGGACAGGGCAAACGCCGCCTCGCGCTCGCCGATTGGATCGTCAACCCGAAGAATCCCCTGACCGCGCGGGTCGCGGTCAATCGCGTCTGGACCTGGCATTTCGGCAAGGGACTCGCCGGCAACCCCAACAATTTCGGCACCACCGGAAAACTGCCGACGCATCCGGAGTTGCTCGACCATCTGGCTGGCTGGTTCGTACGGAACGGCTGGTCCGTGAAGAAGCTGAACGAGCTGATCTTCTCCTCAGAAACCTACCGACGCAGCTCCCGCCATCCGGACGCGAAAGCGCTCGCGGAAAAAGATCCCAAGGGCGATCTCTATGCGACGTTTCGACCCCGGCGTCTCGCAGCCGAGGAATTCCGCGACGCCATACTGGCCGCGAGCGGCGAGTTGAACCGCCAATTGGGAGGCCTTCCCGCCCGGCCGGACATCAATCTCGAAGTCGCCATGCAACCGCGCCAGATTATGGGCGGAACAGCTTCGGTTTATGAGCCGGATCCCCTTCCCGAACAACGCAACCGGCG
This sequence comes from uncultured Verrucomicrobiales bacterium, assembly GCA_937893495.1. GTDB lineage: Bacteria > Verrucomicrobiota > Verrucomicrobiia > Limisphaerales > JAYPXF01 > CALBIE01. The sequence goes on from CALBIE010000751.1 coordinate 8,477, forward strand.
CACCCTCTACGCCGAGAAAATTCGTGGCCTGCGCGACCCGTTCATGGAGACCTTCAACCAGCCCGGCCCCGACAAGTCGTGTGAACTTCGCGAAACATCGACGGTCGCCCCGCAGGCCTTGACGTTGTTCAACGCCGAGGAATTTCAAGACCGCTCCCTGGCCCTTGCCGCACGCGTCCTCAAGGAAACCAAGACGGACGAGCAAGCGCTGAATCGAGCTTTCGAACTCAGCCTCAGCCGTCCCGCCAACAAAGATGAACTCGACGCCTGTCTCAAACATTGGAAGGGGGCGACCAAGGAGGAGGAAGGGAAAACCTACACACCGAAGAAATTCACCACCCAGGCCAAACGCACGGTCATGGCCGAGAAGACCGGCGAACCCTACGATTTTATCGAGCACATGCCGGCCTATGAAAACTACGTCCCCGATTTGCAGCCCAGCCAGGCCGACGCGCGCACGCGCGGCCTCGCCCAAATCTGCCTCGTGCTCTTCAACTCCAACGAATTCGCCTATTTAGACTAAGGCTTAAGGATGAAGGCATAAGGCATAAACCGGTAATCGCCGTGGAAGATTTGAAATTCGGAACCAAGCGATTCGCGCTAAGAATTGTTAAATTGTATGTCGCTTTGCCAAAGACCACTGAGGCTCAAATTTTGGGCAAACAGTTGTTGCGTTCCGGTACGTCTGTTGGAGCGCATTATCGTGAGGAAACACGCGCTAGATCGACCGCTGAGTTCGTCAGTAAACTTGGCGGAGCACAGCAGGAGTTGGAAGAAACGGCCTACTGGCTCGAACTGCTCGGCGACTCAGAGATCGTCAAAGCCACAAAACTTGAAGAGCTGCTGAATGAACCTGACGAACTCGGCAAGATTCTCACAACTTGCATAAAGAATGCGAAGAACAACAAATAAACAACTTCAGCCCCAAGCCTTATGCCTTCATCCTTAAGCCTTAGCCGCC
>CALBIE010000752.1 GCA_937893495.1 uncultured Verrucomicrobiales bacterium
CATCGAGGGGCTCGCGTTGTCTTCCCCCATCATCTGGGGGAACAAACTGTTGCTCACCACGGCCGTCGGTAAAAACGCCCATCCCGCGTTTGAACCCGATCCTTCCTGGGGTTATCGCATCCTGCACGAAACCGACGAGTGGCAGTGGAAGGTCATCTGCCTGGACAAACGAACGGGGCGGCGTCTCTGGGAGAAGACAGCTTTTCGTGGCAAACCAAAGCAGGGACGCCATTCGGAATCCACGTATGCCAATCCCACGCCCGCTACCGATGGCAAACTCCTCGTCGCCTTGTTTGGTTCCCACGGACTGTTCTGCTACGATTTGGAGGGCGAGTTGAAATGGCAGACCGACCTGGGAACACTCTCCGGCGCACCCGCGGACAACCCCAAACTGGATTGGGGTTACTCCAGTTCTCCGATCATTCATGACGGCAAGATAATTGTCCAGGGCGACGCCCCGGGCCGTGCTTTTGTCGCGGTCTATGATTTAACAAATGGAAAACAAATTTTATCCATCGACCGCAATGATTCTACCGCGTGGTCCACACCGGCCGCTTTGTCCGTGGACGGTCGCGACCTGATTATCTGCAACGGTCATAAGAACGCCGCCGCATACGACATGCGAACCGGCAAACGCATCTGGTGGTTGAGCGGTCGCGGGGACGTTCCCGTGCCGACGCCCATCGCAGCCAACGGGTTGATCTTTATTTCTGCGGCGCACGGTGGCCGGAGTCTCCATGCCGTTCAGGTGAATGCCACCGGCAACCTGACGCCGGAACCCGGATCAACCCGACTGCCACCGGGTCTTGCGTGGTGGAGCGGTCGGCAGGGTTCTTATATTCCCACTCCCCTGATGTATGATGGCATTCTTTACGTCAGCGATGAGCGGGGTATTCTCAGTGCATTCGATCCATCCACGGGCAAACAATTTCACGCGACGCGGATTGTTCCGGGAAGAGGCGGCATGGCCTACGCATCACCGGTCGCCGCCGGAGGGAAATTGTTCATCGCGAAAAATGATGGCAAGATTCACGTAATCGAATCCGGCCGACGGTTCAAACGGCTTGCCAGCAATGACATGAAGGAAGCCACCATGGCAACGCCTGCGATTTCCGATGGCCGCCTTTACATCCGCACCCGGCATCATCTGTATTGCCTGCGAGAAGGCGGGCAAGATCTGAAATGAACTCCCTAACAAGCCGCCCATGAAAAATTCAACTCGAACTTCACTCTTCCTCGTAAACCTGTGTGCAGCGCTGCTCGGATTCGGCGCCCATGCCGCTGATCCGTTTCAATTCACGGCCCCTAAGAACTGGCGACCGGAACGAATCCCCTTTCCGCTCGGCTTCGCGCCTGACCTCAAACATCGCGGTCTTGAGGAATTACGCTTCGGTCCAGGCATGTTTCGTCCCGGCTCGGATACTTACTGGACTTACGTCTTCTTCTGGTGGATCGAAGGCCGGCCGAACATCAGCGCGAAATCGCTGCAAACTGATCTCGTCGCCTATTACCGTGGGCTCAGCAAAGCCGTCGGCGGCTCAAAGAAATTGAAGATGAAAATGGATCAGATCACCGCCACAGTCACCAAACTGGACGCCGGCAAAGCACCTGCGGACTTCCGCCAACCTCGTTTCACCGCCACGTTACAGACCTATGACGCCTTCGCCACGGGCAACCTCCTGACACTCAACGTCGAGATTTCACTGCACCAATTCGGGGAATCCAATCGCACCTGGCTATTCTTCAGCGTTTCCCCGAAACCCACGACCGACCCCGTCTGGAAGACTATGCGCGAGATTCGCGATTCGTTCGAAGTACGACGATGAAGGTGCGTTTTGTCGATATTTTGGGAGCACGCCCGCCTCGGGCGTTGGTTTTCGCGCCCTCGCGGAACCCCTGCCTCGCGGCTGGCGCAAATCCATACGTGCCCGTTGGAAAGCCAAACGCGCTGGCAATCCGTGCGTCCCAATGGTCTTTGGCGAAGGCGCCAAAGACGACGCCCGAGGCGGGCGTGCTCCCAATTCCTGACTACTCCGCCGCCAGACTCGCACAGACTAGCTCCTTGTCGTTTCTCGCAAAGACGTGTTTGTACGCGTAAGCGGGATGGGACCAGACGACCAGGCGCTGACGCAACTGCTTCGGCGTCGGGTCAATCAGGTGGGCTCGACTGACCTCCTCATATCCACCCGGTGAAAGCTTCGCGATGATGAGTTCGCCCTTCTCGTTGAACATCCAGGTCGTCTCGCCGTTCTGCACGAAATGAATCGTGGACCAGCGCGCGGACGGAGTTGCCGTTGCATTCTCCCAGACACGATTGCCGGTCCTCAATTCCAGGCAGCGAAATTCGCCATAACTGTCCACACCATAGATGTGATCGCCAAGAATCACGGGCGTGGAAATGATGGAATGCAATGAATCCGTGCTCCGCTCACTCGGACCTTTTCGTCGCCATACTTTCTCAACCGCCAACTTCTTCGGATCCGGTTTCAACATAAGTGAGCCATCATAAAAACCAGTGAAATAAAGCAGTCCGTCATGAAAAATCGGTGTCGCAATCCCGAGCGGCATTTTGAACGCCTTGTGATTCACTGCCCAATGCTCCTTACCGTTGGATGGGTTCAAACCTACGACACGATCTCCCGTCCATACCACGAGCACGCGATTGCCTGCCTGCTTGATGATGATCGGTGCGGCATAGTTCGCCCGATCTTTCAGTGCGCGCCACGTCTCTTTTCCGGTCTTCTTGTCAAAAGCAACCAGGCAGGCATCGTCTTTCCCGCCAATCATCACGATCACCAGATTGCCCTCAATGATCGGCGACGACGCAATGCCCCAAATCGGCATGCGAATCTCGTATTCCTCGTTGCAGTCATGCTGCCAGAGAATCTTGCCGGACTTGGCATCAAAACAAAACAGGTTGCCCAGCGCGCCAAGCGAATAGGCCCGGCCATCGTCAACCGTCACCGCCGCGCGCGGCCCCGCCGGATAACTGATCTTGCGATACTCGGCCGGATATTCGTGCGACCAGATCTTCTCACCCGTCTTCCAGTCGAAGCAATGAACCCGCTCCAGTTCCGGCTTGTCCACCCGGTCCGTCACGTACACCCGACCATCAGCAACAGTTGGCCCCGAGTATCCTCCGCCAATCGGCACGGACCATTTTCGTTTGATCTCTTTCCCTTCAAATTTCGCGATAAGTCCCGTCTCCTTCCAAACGCCATCGCGTGCCGCGCCGCGCCATTGCGGCCAATCGTCGGCGGGAGAACTGAGGCTCAATGAACAGAAGGAGATGACGGCCAGGCTGCGGGTGACAAATTTCATAGGTTCTTGGACGGCCATAGTGAAAAGTTATTCCAACAGAAGCGACAGGAATTAATCCGGAACGATTCATTTGAAACGGGGAGCGCGCCCGCCTCGGGCGCAGCCGACCGCGCCCTCGCGGTCGGATCTTGCGGTGGAGAGGCCACACCATCCGGTGTATGCCGCGCGGTGAGATTTCGGCGCGAGGGCGCGCCGAATGACAGCCGAGGCGGCTGTGCTCCCCAAAACCCAACTGCATCGTTCCGGTTAATATCAGCCAGTCTACCGATAAACGACGACCAGCAAGGCGATTGCCTCGCCGCGACCGTCATTGATGATGGCATGGGCCAGGTCAGCTCGATAGTTGCCCGAGTCGCCTTTGTTCAATGCTTCACAGTCAGCGCCCGATTCGATCCGGATTTTGCCTTTCTGCACGGTGACAAATTCACGCGTTCCCTCGAAGTGCGCGCTGCTGCGCAACGCGCCGCCCTCCTGCAATTGCACCTCGTACATTTCAATGTCCTTCTCCAGATCCAGCGGCGAGAGCGTGCGAATCCGGCAATCCTTATCCGAGCGATAGTGATACATCTGATCGTCCGCGCGCACGACCCGCACCGAAGAGGCGGCCTCGGGATGCTCCAACAACTCACCCAGCGTCATCCCCAGCGCCTGCGCAATCCGGAACGCGACGGCGATGGTCGGATTGGCGTTGTTTCTTTCAATCTGACTCAGCATCGAACGACTGACTCCAGACGAACTGGCCAATTGATCGAGCGACCATCCGTGCGCCGCCCGCAATTCCTTGACCCGATGACCGAAGCGCCCGCTGATAGCCTCATCTGTCACCGCCACACTCGAAAACTTTTTTCTGGCTGCCATAGTTGTTTAGTTTAATGAAAACTTTTCTTGCATAACGGAATTCAAGTTCCATTATATTGCACGTGGTTCCACTTTACAGGAATCCAATTCAAAAGCAATCGGTCATTTCTCCATGCAACAAATGAAAGCCCTGGTCAAAAGCAAAGCGGAATCCGGCCTCTGGCTGCAAGACGTTCCCGTCCCCGAAATCGGCATCAGCGACGTCAAGATTCGGATTCACAAGACCGGCATTTGCGGTACGGATCTGCACATCTACAAGTGGGACGCGTGGGCACAGGGCGCGGTCCCCGTCCCGCTCGTCGTGGGTCACGAATTCGTCGGTGAAATCATAGAGGTGGGGACCAGCGTGAAGGATTTTTTTCCGGGGCAGATTGTCAGTGGCGAGGGGCACGTGGTCTGCGGGCATTGTCGCAACTGCCTCGCGGGCCGACGCCATCTCTGCGCGGATACAAAAGGCATCGGCGTCAATCGGCCCGGTGCTTTCGCAGAGTACATCGTCCTGCCACAGACGAACGTCTGGGTGCATTCGAAGGGAATCGATCCAGACATCGCGGCCATTTTTGATCCGTTTGGCAATGCGGTGCACACGGCCCTTTCGTTCCCCGTGCTGGGAGAGGATGTGCTCGTCACCGGTGCCGGCCCGATTGGAATCATGGGCGCCGCCATTGCGCGCTATGCCGGCGCGCGCTATGTGGTCATCACCGACGTGAATCCCTACCGCCTGGAGCTGGCAAAGAAGATGGGGGTCACACTCGCTGTCAATCCGTCGGAAAAATCATTGCGAGACGTCCAAAAGGAACTCGGAATGGTGGAAGGTTTTGACGTCGGTCTGGAGATGTCCGGCAGTCCCAACGCATTCCGCGATATGCTCGCGAACATGGCTCACGGCGGCAAGGTCGCGATGCTCGGCATTCCCGAAAAGGAAATGGCCATTGACTGGAACACGGTGATTTTCAACATGCTGACGATCAAGGGAATTTACGGTCGGGAAATGTATGACACCTGGTACAAAATGACGGTCATGCTTCAGGGCGGCCTCAATCTGGAGCCGGTCATCACTCATCGGTTTCACTACACGGAATACGAAAAAGGTTTTGACGTGATGAAGACCGGCCAATCGGGCAAAGTCGTTCTGGATTGGAACTGATGGACATTCGCGATGTACGGAAAACTCAAACAACAACTTGAGGCACAGCTTGCCGAGATTCGGGACACCGGTCTTTACAAGAGTGAACGCATTATCACGACGCCGCAGGGCGCGAGGGTCGCCGTCGCCGGCGGACAACCCGTGCTGAATCTATGCGCGAACAACTACCTCGGGCTCGCACAACATCCCGAGGTGATCAAGGCCGCCCACGACGGACTTGAAAAATGGGGATACGGACTGGCTTCCGTTCGTTTTATTTGCGGCACACAAGGCGCTCACAAACAACTCGAAGGCGCGCTCAGCTCGTTCCTCGGCACGGAGGACACCATCCTCTACTCCTCCTGTTTCGACGCCAACGGCGGCCTGTTCGAAACGCTGCTCGGTCCCGAGGATGTAATCATCAGCGACGAGTTGAATCACGCCTCAATCATCGACGGAGTCAGGCTCTGCAAGGCGAAACGCCTTCGCTACCTGAACAACGACATGGCGGATCTGGAGGCCCGGCTGATGGAAGCCGGAGACGCGCGGCACAAGCTGATCGCCACGGACGGCGTGTTCTCGATGGACGGCTACATCGCGAACCTGTCCGCAATCTGCGACCTCGCCGATAAACACGATGCGCTGGTGATGGTCGATGATTCCCACGCGGTCGGCTTCATGGGCAAAACCGGCCGCGGAACCCCCGAACATTGCCTGGTGATGGACCGTGTTGATATCCTGACCGGAACGCTCGGCAAAGCGCTCGGCGGCGCCAGCGGTGGGTACACGAGCGGCCGAAGGGAAATCATTGAATTCCTCCGACAGCGTTCGCGCCCTTATCTTTTCTCCAATACCCTGGCGCCGGCCATTGTCGCGGGCTCAATCAAGGCCATTGAGTTGCTCTCGCAATCAACGGAACTGCGTGATCGACTCGAATCAAACACAAAGTTCTTCCGGCAGGGCATGGAGAAACTCGGATTCAACATTCTCCCCGGAAAACACCCGATTGTCCCCATCATGCTGGGCGAAGCATCGCTGGCCAGGCAGTTCGCGGAAGCCATGCTCAAGCGCGGCGTCTATGTCATCGGCTTTTCGTTTCCGGTGGTTCCCAAGGGCAAGGCCCGTATCCGCACCCAGATTTCCGCCGCTCATACGCGGGAGGATCTGGAGTTTGCCATGGCGCAATTCGCGCAGGTCAAAAAGGAATTCAATCTTTGACGGTGCTTCAACTAATCGAACTGCTTGCGGTCATTTCATCCGGATTGTTCGGAATCCTGCTCGCGCGCAAGAACCAACTCGACTTCATCGGCGTCTTCACGGTGGCGTTCGTCACGGCCTTCGCCGGTGGCACGTTGCGAGACCTGTTCCTCGATCGACATCCCCTCTTCTGGATCGCCAACAGTCACTACGCCGTCATCGTTTTCATTCTCGCGCTCGGCAGCACCTTGATTCGGTCGAACACCACCCGCGTCGAAAGCTGGCTGCAGATTCCAGACGCGCTCGGACTCGGGCTCTTCGCGATTATCGGAGCAAACTTCGCGCTGGAGGCTGGGACATCGCTCTTTATTGCCGCGCTGATGGGCATGATCACCGGCACTTCCGGCGGCGCCATCGCTGACATCATCTGCAACGAAGTGCCCAGGCTTTTCCGGTCGTCGCCGCTTTACGCCACCTGCGCGTTTGCCGGCTGTTGGATCTATTTCGGCATGCGGCAACTCGACCTGGCGGAACACGTTTCGCTGTGGGTTTCCATCAGCTCCGTCGTCGCGTTTCGATTCAGTGCGATCCATTGGAACATTTGCCTGCCTGAACATCGTCATAGCCGGGAATAACGGCGGACTTGAACACTCAGGATTCCCCCGAGGGTCAAGCGGGCGCATCTTGATACTTCCCCCGGAGCGCGACTGTGTCGGAGACCAACCGCAGAAGCTTCGCGAGACTGGACGGCTGGAATTCACCTCATGCCGCAACGTTTTCCAACGTGCTGCGGCTGGTGCTTCGCACACAACCGCGCTCCGGCCCATTTGTAATCGGGAGCAGTGTCAAGATGCGACCGGTCACGCCGCCATATGAATAATATCATCGCCTTTCGTGCCTTTCGCGTGTTTCGTGGGCGGTACAAAATGTCCGATACAAGCAGTCGAAAACAACTCCGTAGCGAAAACTGGTTCAACAACCCGGAGAAGCCGGACATGACCGCCATCTATGTCGAGCGGTTCATGAACTACGGCATCACCCGCCAGGAATTGCAGTCCGGCAAGCCGATGATCGGAATCGCGCAAACGGGCGGAGACCTCACGCCTTGCAATCGCATTCATCTCGAACTGGCCGAACGCGTCAAAGCCGGCGTTCGCGATGCGGGCGGAATTCCCTTCGTCTTTCCAGTCCATCCGCTGCAGGAAAGCTGCCGACGCCCGACCGCTGCGCTCGACCGCAATCTCGCGTATCTCGGAATCGTGGAGGTGTTGCACGGTTATCCCATCGACGGTGTGGTGCTCATGACCGCCTGCGACAAAACCACGCCAGCCTGCCTGATGGCGGTTGCCACCACCGACACCCCGGCCATCGTTTTGTCCGGAGGACCGATGCTGGACGGATGGTTCGAGGGCAAGCTTGCCGGCTCGGGCATGGCGGTCTGGGAAGCGCGCCGCAGACTCGAAGCGGGCGAAACGGATTTTGAAGGATTTATGGATTTGGTGTGTTCATCCACCCCGAGTCTCGGTCATTGCAACACCATGGGCACGGCCCTCTCGATGAATTCCCTCGCGGAAGCGCTCGGCATGTCCCTGCCCGGTTGCGCCAGCATCCCGGCCCCTTATCGCGAGCGAACTCAAATCGCCTACGAAACAGGCCGACGCGCCGTGGAAATCGTTCGCGAAGATTTGCGGCCATCCAGAATCCTGACCCGCAAGGCATTTGAGAACGCCATCGTCGTGAACACCGCGATTGGCGGTTCGACGAATTGCCCAATTCACCTTAATGCCATCGCCCGCCATCTCGGTGTTGAACTGAAAACGAAGGATTGGCAGGATGTCGGCTACGACGTTCCACTGCTGGTCAACTGCCAACCCGCTGGAAAATACCTTGGCGAAGCCTTCCATCGCGCCGGCGGCGTTCCCGCCGTCATCCATGAGTTGATGACCGGCAATCGCATCCATGAAACCGCATTGACCATTAATGGAAAAACAATTGGCGAGAATTGCCGCGCGACGAAGAGCCGGAATTCAGAAGTCATTTTCAGATACGACACCCCGTTCAAGACGAATGCCGGGTTTCTCGTTCTGTCCGGCAACCTGTTCGATTCCGCGCTCATCAAATCCAGCGTTATCAACGAAGATTTTCGGAAACGATTTCTTTCGCAACCGGGCCACGAAAACTGTTTTGAATCCCGCGTGATCGTCTTTGAAAACTATGAGGACTATCACACGCGCATCAATGACCCGGCCCTGGCCATCGATGAATCATGCATGCTGGTGATTCGCGGCTGCGGTCCGGTCGGATATCCGGGCGCCGGAGAAGTCGTCAACATGCTGCCACCTGATTACCTGCTCAAGAATGGCGTCAGTAAACTGCCATGCATGGGCGATGGCCGGCAAAGCGGCACCAGCGACAGCCCGTCCATCCTCAACGCGAGTCCGGAATCCGCGGTCGGCGGTAATCTCGGTCTGCTGGAGACGAACGATCGCGTTCGCGTGGACTTGAACGCATGCAGGGTCGATTTGCTGGTCGATGATGACGAACTGAAAAAAAGGCGGGAGAATTATCAGGCGCCGTCGATTGAAAACCACACGCCGTGGCAGGAAATCTATCGCTCGTGCGTCGGCCAACTGGATACCGGCGGCTGCCTCGAACTCGCGTGTAAGTATCGGCGGGTTACCTCCAACATTCCCCGGCACAATCATTGATTCATCCGGGAGCCTTACTTCCGCAAAGCGAAGGTCGTAAAAACATTTGACGATTGTAGCCGCCGAGGTCAGGAGGCGGATTTCCACGGATTACGTCACCCCAGAGTCCGCCTCGTTACCTCGGCGGCTACTATTCAATCTCTGCTAAATCTCGATTTGGTCTCGCCGAAATTTCTCAGCCAAATACTTGATATCCGGCTCGCAACGAAACCAGTTGGAATGCATGGCCAACTCAGGCATGCGCTTGGTGGTGTTGTTGAAGAAAAGGCACAGGCAGGGTGCGGCGACGATGAACGCATCAAAATTCTCGGGCTCGGTTTCCGAATCCCGCGCCATCCGAAACGTGCCCGTGGGAAGCTGAGGATCCGTGAGATCCTTTTCCAGCGGTTGAATCTCCTTGTAGATGTCGGTCTGTTGATTGAACCGGGGGCCGCGGTAGTAAGGAACCTTCCACGGCACCGCGTTGGTTTGCAGCAGAAACCATTCGTCGAACAGCACCTCGCCGTACGAAATATTCATGGCGTCAACGGCATTTTGGATAATCTGGGCGGCTTGAGACAGATTCATACGTTTTGTTACCGCGATGGTAGTGCCGCAAAACCAGTTACTCAAGACCCGGGTGTCCGCATTCTGATTGTTTGAAATTCGCAATCACGTCAGCATGCAGCCGGCTTCAATTGCCGGCATGTTTGAACCGCTGTTTCAAAAGATTAACGAATTGGGCGCGTGGGCTCCGTGGCTGCACCTGCTTTTGTTTGTCGATGGTTCCGTCCTCATGCTCTGGCGACAGGAGGTGCTGAGTCGCCGGGGTTTTGAAGGCACGGTCCTCGGTGCACTCGTCATGCCCTACTGCTCCGGTCTGGGCAACCTGCTCTTTGTCATGATCATGATTCCACGCGATGGCGGTCAAGCGGTCATGGTCAACTGCCTCGTCAATAATTTCACCAACCTGACCCTGTTACTGGGTCTGCCGGCATTGCTCTGGGGACTGTGTCTGGTGCCTCGCGACAAGGCACCCAAAGTGGAGGTTCGAAACGGACGCATGTCCCGCTTATCCGTGTTACTTACCCTCATCGCCGCGATATTTTTCACCGGAGCAGTCTGGGCGCTCGGGCAGGATGGGGAGTTGAATCGAGGAGATGGAATCGTGCTGGTAGGTTTGTTCCTGTTCTGGCAGGTGTTTCATGTCTATGAAGTGCTACGGGACAACGTGCGCGACAAGCGCGTGCATTTTGGGAGCGGTCTCCTGCTGGATGGCGTCCTGTTACTGGCAGGTGCCCTGCTGACTTACGTCTCCGTCGAAGGAATGGTCAGATGGATGACCAGCCGCAACTCCGGGGGATTGACCGCGCAAACCCTGGGCTGGGTCACCGGTTGGTTGATGGTAATGCCCAATGCGGTTCTGGCTCTCTACTACGGCTGGCGGCGGCGCGCCAATATCGTTTACAGTTCTCAAGCCGGCGATGGCCATATCTGTCTCCCCCTTTGCGTTGGCCTTTACTGCCTGTTTCGTCCCCTGCCCACTTCGGGATTTAATCAACCGGCCCTGATACTGATTCTGGTTGCCGCGACAATTCACGGACTGTTGCTGATAACGCGTGGCGGATTACCACGAGTGATTGGAGGATTATTGGTGGTGGTGTACGGCGGATGGGTTTTTTGGGGATTCGGGCGGTAGGTTCAATGGTGCCTGGATTGGAGAAACCCATTCCAACCACGTTTCACCAGGGCGTGAAACGCAGGCCGAAGAGCGCCAGCACGCTGAGGATGAGAAGCCCGATGGCCGGTGGGAAAAATGGGGCGTAGTGATCGGCGACCTGCGGTTTTTTCTCCAGTACCACGACTTTTTTCATCTCGTCGATGCGCTTGAAGACGGACTGCAGGGCCGCGGGGGTGACGGCATTAAAGGCTTCGCCGCCGGTGGCACGGGCGATTCCGACGAGCGCGGGCTCGATTCGATCGTTCGTCATCAGAATGGCGAAGACGGTGATGTTCTGCGCCTGTAGAGCGGCAATGACCTCCACGTCTTTCGGCGACTTGATATCGCTGCTTTCACCATCGGTGATGAGGATGACCATGCGGTCACCGGTGGGCCGCTGGGCGAGGATGTCGGCGGCACCGTAGAGCGCCTTGCCAATGAGGGTGATGCCCCAAAGTTCATCCGGGAGCCCATGGCGCCCCATGGAAGGCGGATCGATCTTGGGATTGTTCGGGATGATGAAGGGCCGTGAAAGCGCGATGGAATCCGTGTCGAGCGTGAGCGGCAGCCAGTGGATGAAGAAGCGGGAAAAGATGGTCAGGCCGTAGGCATCACCTTTCCGGTAACTGGTGAATTGCTGGATCGCGTCCATCGCCGAATCGAACCGCGTATGGCGTCCATTGGCCTGCGACCCGTGATTCTCCGCCATGCTTCCCGAGGTATCGAGCAGGATCTGGATGTTGGTGAGCTTCCGCTCGACTTCCGGCGGCATGAAGGTAACGGGATGCGCAAGGAAAAGTATCGCCATTGCCAGCAGCCCGGCCGGCAGACAATTGGCGCACAGGACGATGAACCGCAGCACGAGGCCGCGGTGCTGGCGGCCGTGATCGAACGGCAGCGCAATCGGTTGACCGCGACGGATCCATTCCCAGAAGGCGAGAATCACCGGCAGCGCAAGCAAGCCAAGCCATTGAGGATGAAGAAATATGATATCGGTCACGACTCATCCTCCGGTTTCCGCGGCTCCTTGGTGTAAGGAGCGATGATCTCCACAATTTCTTCCCGACGGACGTTCGAGGCCGGGTGATGCAGCCAGTGTTGCAACTGGCGCAGCGGGGGCCCGATCTTTTCACTGCGGCCGATGGCTTCCAGGGCGTCGCTCATTGACGCGTCGGCGAGCGCCAAATCTTCGCGCCAACGGCGGAGCAGGAGTACCTCCAGTTTCGCCTTCGCCGGGACATCGAGCGTTCCCGCTTCGAGTTGACCCAGCAAGGCACGCAACATTTCAGCCAGCGTCGGTGCCGGGTCGGCAACCGCAGTTTGCTGGGGCGGTTTTGCACGCCCGTAGAAAATCAACAGGAGCAGCCAGATTACCCAAAATATGCCCAACCCAATCAGGGTGGCGTAGTAGTAACCGTCCACCTCCACGCTGAACTCCTCAGTCTCTTGAATCCGTGCATCGAGGTGTTTGGAAAGTTTCGGGTCGCCATGAAACTTGAACGAGGGCAGGCCATCAAGCGGGCTGCCATCTTCCCCAATAAGATAATCCTTCAGATCAAAAGTGCCGGCACGATTGACGATGTAACGAACGTCATAGATACGCGCATCCGGCTGCGCGGTCACCTTCGCGATGCGAATATTTACCGCCACGCCCCACTTGTACGGCTGCACCGCAATGTTTGGACCGCTGTACGTGATGATCGCCGCTTGTTCGACCCCGAGCGGGACGTTGAGGGAATCATCCTTTTCCGGCCAATAGACAAAGATTGCCGCCAGCGCAAGCAGACCCGCCAGGCCGATCACCCGGACTGTCTTTCGCTGGAAGTTGAGCCTTTGTTTCATGCTATCTCCCCGTGCTCCCGCCGAAGCCACGTCGTTTCAAGAAATGCCGCAGTTTGGCAAGGATCGGTTCGTCGGTCGGCAGGTGCAGATAATCGATACCGAATCGGGTGAGTTCGCTCTTCCAACCCTCCGCATCGACCCAGGCACGACGGCCGTGACCCACAAACGCACGGCCCGATTCGGCTTCAACTCCGCGAAACAGGCCAGCGCCATTGACTCGCAGCTCCGCCGGGTCCTGAAGATGCACCACGATGCAGTCGTGTTCCTGCGAGAGGATTTGCAACGCCGGAAAAGCGTCAGGATCGTGCAGGTCGCTCAACACGATGATCATGGTGCGGCGTTTCAGCGAAGGTGCCACTTCGCGCGCGCGGAGGGCCAGCGATGTGTCTTCGAGGAAGTCGTGGTGGCGGAGCTGGTGAGACCATTCGAGGACGAGGTTGCGCGAGAGCGTGGGACGCACGTGCAGTTCGCGGGCTCCGCAGCCGAGGAGGCCGACCGGCGTCATGTTCGCCTGCGCGGCGAGTGCGACACCGGTGGCAATCTGCACCGCCCAGGCGTATTTGCTCAGCGGCTGCGAACTGATGCACATCGAGGCCGAGGTATCGAGCAGGAGGTAGAGCGGCAATTGCTTCGGTTCCTGAAACTCCTTGATGAACAGTTTGCCAACCCGGGCCGAGACCTTCCAATCAATGAACTTCACCGGGTCGCCCGCCACGTATAGACGCGATTGCGCGTATTCAAGTCCGCCCCCATGGAAGACCGATTCCTCCTGACCGAAGTTCAGACTGTTGGCAAGGTGCTTCACCGCGACCTCGAACTGTCGGGCGTCCACGGGCTCCTGATTCAATTTGACCTGTCGGCGCATGACTCGTCGTTTTATCCCAGATTGGCCAGAATTGATTCCAACACCTCCGCACCCGTGTGGCCGGCGGCCGAGGCTTCGTAGCTGACGCGAATGCGATGCAGCACCACGTCCTCGGCCAGATCGAACAAATCCTCCGGAGTGACATAATCGCGGCCGTGAATGACAGCCCGGGCGCGTGAGGCATTGACCAACGCCAGTCCGGCGCGCGGACTGCAACCGAAGTCCAGCAGCTTCGATTTGCGGGTGCGGCGAACCAGCTCCACACAGTGCTTCAGGATGACCTCACTCACGTGAACGGCCTGAACTGCTTCCATCGCGACAACCAAATCCTCGACCGACGCTCCCGCCTCGTCATCGATCATGTCGAAGGCCGAGCGCGGCACGGCGCCACCCCCTTCGTGCCGCAACCCCATGCCGAGCTGCCGTTGGAGAATCATCTGCTCATCCTCGTGGCTCGGATAACCGAGCCGGTGCAGGAGCATGAAGCGATCGAGCTGCGCCTCCGGCAGTTCAAAGGTGCCCGAGTGCTCCACCGGATTCTGTGTGGCAATCACCAGGAATGGCGTGGGCAGTTTCAGATTCTGGCCACCAATCGTGACTTTTCGCTCCTGCATCGCCTCGAGCATCGCGCCCTGCACTTTCGGCGCGGCGCGATTTATTTCATCAGCGAGCAGCAAATTGGTGAAGACCGGTCCTTTGTGGATGCGAAAGTCGCCGCTCTTTTGATCAATGATCTCCGAACCGATGATGTCCGACGGGAGCATATCGACGGTGAACTGCACGCGCTTGAAGTCCAGATTGATCGCCTTGGCTACGGCGTTCACAAGCAGCGTCTTCGCGAGGCCGGGCAATCCCTGGAGCAACAGATGGCCGCCGGTCAGCAGCGCGATCATTACGCGCTCAACGACGACGTCCTGGCCGACAACGATCCTGGCGACCCGCTCGCGAACGCCATCGACGAATTGTTGCGGGGTCTGTGCGGCGGCCTTGGACTTCGAGGCGGCGGTACGTTTGGTGACTTTTTTTTGCATGAAGACGGGGGTAATAAATATTTGGTGGTAAGTAATCTGAGTGCCCGGGCAATGTTCCGAACTCATACTTCCGCCTTCAAACCTTCCGCTCGCGTCCACTCGATGAGCTTGGCTTTCAGCAGTTCCTTGGAAGGGAGGTAGAGTTTATATTCGCGGGCGTGGATGTTCGCGTCGCTGGGCAGGGTGAGCTTCACTATGGCATCCTTCTTCTGTTTGCAAAGAAGCAGACCGACGGTGGGGTTTTCCTCCGGGAGCTTCATGTGTTGATCGTAGTAATTTACATACATCTGCATCTGCCCGAGATCCTGATGGGCAAGCTTGTCGAGTTTCAGGTCCACGAGGACGTAGCAGCGCAGGAGGCGGTTGTAGAAAACCAGGTCGAGGAAATAGTGGTCCTCATCAAAGGTGAAACGTTTCTGCCGGGCCTCGAAAAGGAAGCCCTTGCCGAGCTCGAGGAGGAAGTGCTCAAGGTGTGTGATGAGAGCCGATTCGAGATCGGATTCAGAGAAGGCGGCTTTTTCATCCAGGCCGAGGAATTCAAGGATGAGCGGCTCCTTGAGAAGGTCCTCGGGGCGAGTGACGACCTGACCTTTTTCGGCGAGGCGTTTGACGCCGGCCTTGTCGCGACTGAGGGCGAGTCGCTCGTAGAGACAGGAGGATTTCTGACGTTTGAGTTCCGGCACAGACCAGCCTTCGCTTGTCGCCTCGATTTCGTAGAAGCTGCGCTCACCGGGGTCTTTGATGGTGAGGAGAATTACGTAGTGGGACCAACTGAGGGTGAAAGGGTTCCCAGATTCAACAGTAGGCTTCTGCCAAGTTTCGACTGCATTCGGTTTCCCAATTCCTTGCTGAATAATCTTCATCGGATTCAATTTAACAGAAGGCTTCTGTTGAATTCGGTCAGCGTTCTCGTTGAAAAACTTCCTCATCAACTGGAGGTTGCTGACAGAAAAACCTCTGCCGAATTCTTCGGAAAGGCGGATGACAATACCTGGAGCATTTTCTGACCGTATCCGGCCCGCTTTTCGCCCTTCTGCTCATGCTCCACGATGCGCCGACCAATCTCGAAGTTTGTAAGCACCTGAAGCGTATTGACCGTGCTGGCAGCGGCATGGCGGGCGGATTTGATGAGACCACGCACCTCGGCGATGAGCGGAGCAAGACCGCCGGGCTTTACCTTCGCGACGGCAGATCGCTTGGCGCTGGTAGCTTTCCTTTTCATCGCATGAAGTATTTACCGGAACTGCACATTCAATAACCTACTTTACCGCCCACGGATTTTTAACTCACCGCCCGCAACCACTTCTCCGCGACACCACGGAGGTCTGTCTCGGACATCGCGCCGCCGTTGCCGCCGAAGCAGGCTTGCTGCACGTGCTGGAGATCCTGCTGGAGATTCTGTCGCTGCGGTTCAGCCAACGTGACAAGTGGGCTGGCGCGCAAGCGGCGCAGCAACGCGACCACGGCAAATCCATCCACCTCGCCGGGCATCTTGAAAACGTCGCCCGCGCGCAGTGGTCGTTCCTTGTCGGCACCCCGGCGTTTCGCCAGGACAAGGAACCATCCCCCACCGAGCAATGCGACCACGACCCCGATGCCGACCCACCAGTAATGATTACCCGCCGGCTTTGCTGACACACCACCGGCCGAGGCACCACCGATCGTCACGGTTGGTTGGGCAAGCACCGTTAGATCCATGTCCCGGTAGGTTTGATATATCACGTTGGCCTCCCCGGACTTCGACGGCGGGAAATGGAATTCCGTCGGGCGTTCCGCCGCGCGGAGAGAGTCGCCATTGAGCGAAATCGTCCAAAGCCGTTCGGAACGCGGAGCGACCTGATCCCCCCAGGTGTTGATGTCCTTCACCTGCAAGCCTTCGTGGGCGTTGGTGTGTTGGATGCCGATGGCCTGTTGAAGCGCCGCCAGGTCGAGCAGTTGATCGAGTTCGGGCACCAGCCCCGTCGCGGTCGCCTTGACTTCGAGAGACAGCGCGCCATTGATCGCGAACTGCCGGGTGTCGAGCGTCTGCGTGATCTCGATTTGCTGCGCCGGCCGGGCGGGAGCGACACCGGGGGCGACCTTGATCACCGTCTCCGCGGACTGCGCCGGGATGGTGACAGGACCGGTCAAGTCCACAAATTTCAGTTCGAGTTCCACGGGCGGAATCTTGTCCACGCTCGCGTCCTTGGGTCGGACGAGGAGATAGGCGAGCACCGTTTCCTCCCAGCCCGGTTGCGCGCCGGGACGCGGCTTCACTTCGGGTGTAGCAAAGGTGATGGAATTGATATCGAAGAACGGGGAAAGCGTGTCCGTGAGACTCAACTCAAATTCGTCACGCGGTCCCTGCGCCTCACGCATCTTTCTTGCCAGCGGAGATTTCCGCCTCGGTCTTCCGGAAGCAGTACCAGGCTCATTGCTTAGATACTGGCCGAAGCGCGCCACGCGGCCCATGGCCTCCGTGTGAACCACGCTGACGATGATGCCAAACTCCTGATCGCGACCCAGGGTGTTGGGTCCGTCCACGCGAGTCTGCAGCCGGATCTCGCTGAGCAGTTCGTCGAAATAGGCGACCTTCTTTTCCACGCCGAGAGTAAACGGATCGTCTTTCGTGATGACCAACGCACTTGCCAGATACCGGTATTTTAGATCTTCATGCAGCGGGTCCTGTTCGTCCGCGACGCGCTCATTCACCACCCGGGCAAACCGGCTCAGGTGCGCCGACGCCGCCTTCCCCGGGAGCGCGAGCATCTGCTCCCGGATTTTCGTCAGCGCCGCCCGGTTCATGGCCTTGGAAAGATTGAGCTGGCCACCGGAACCGATACCAATCAGGCCATGAAACCAACCGAGGTAGGCGTCGATGAAATAGTCGGCGGGCACGAGTTTCGACACCTCGTTCGCGTAGGCGGCGGTGCCCCGCAGGAAGTATTCCTGAGCCTGCAAATTCTTTTCCTTGTAGCCAATCATCCGCTTCCGCGCGTCGCCCGTGACCAGCTCCTGGAAATACTCGAAATCGCCCCACTCCGTGAGCAGCGTTCCGCCGAGCGTGAGCGCGCGCGAGCCATCGGGGTGCCCGGAAAGCCAGCCATCAATCAGGCGCAACGCCCCTTCGTAGCCGGCCCGGACCATCTCCAGCGTTTGCGTCTCGTTTCGCTGGGTAAGACCGGCTTTTTGCACGTCCATTTTGCGCCAACGCTCGCTGAGATTCGCATGCATCCGCGAAATGATGAGAAAGAACAACGACTCATCCATTTTCTCGATCGGACCGAAAACTTTCTCAATGTGGCTCGTGCGGTAGGCCTCGGCGTTGCTGTAAGCGAGGTCGAAGGCGCTCACGACTTTTTCGTAATCCTTCGGGTCGATACCCGCCTGCCGGAAGAGAGCCATCATGCGGGCGAGGCTGTTGACGTTCTTCTCCATCATAATCGGTGTAACGGGTATCCGGGCATCGTCCGGCAAAGCGTATTTCTTGCGCAGCACTTCGGGAATCTGCGGGTTGTGCGTCTGCGCCCAGACGGTGAGAAAATTCTCGGCGAGCGCCACACCCGCTTCCGGACTGCGTTTTCCGATCGCGACAATGTGTTCGGCGGCCTCATCGAACTTCGCGCCCGCCAGAATGACTTTGGAAAGGCTCATGTCGAAGCGATCACGAACGCCGGCCGGAAGTCCATCGGCCCACTTTCCCGCCGGCGCGGTGGCCAGCAAGTCCTCGGGTTCCACAAATTTCGGTCTCCTGATCGAGAGGTCGGTTTTCTGCGTGAAGGTGTTCCCTGCTTCGCCCATCCAGAATTCGGCCATCATCTCGGCGAACTGGTTCCAGGGATGCGTGTGGAGATCGACGTTTTCGGCCAGCAGGTTCGCGATGGACGCCTGGGCTTTGAGGTTATCTGTCCGCACAGGCACGTCCCGCCGAACGTCAGTCTGAAGCTTGCGCCCAAGACCACTGAGCAGCCGGATGGCACCTTCCGGATTGCTCCTCACCAGCTCGCCAAAGACGGGCGCGAGCGTGGTTTGTGGGATTTGAGTGATTATCCGGGCCAACGCCTGACCGGCATTGGATTTGTCCCGGTCTTTGGCCCGGTCGAGTGTGAGAACGCGCAGGTTGTCATCCCACATTTTCTGCACCCGTTCGCGTTGTGCGGCTTCACTTTCCTGCTGGGAGCCGAGAAAGGCGATCAACTCATCGCGAAGGCGTTCGTCGGCGATTTGTTCTACGTCGGCGCGAGACGGGAGGTAAACGCGGGCAAGTTCCTTGAACCCTCCGGCGAGCAGGACGCGTCCGGCAAGCAGACGCTTGGCCGCATCCTGGCCGCCGATTTTCTCCGTGCCCTTCCGCAACCGGTCCGCGAGCCAGTAGGTTTCGTTTGCGGGCACGACCAGGCTGAGAAGCTGCCCGAGCTTGCGCAACTCACCGTCCGTGAATTCACCCGGCACGGCATCCACCAGGCTGAGCGAGTCGTCGAGTCGCACGTTTGGTTTCCGGTTCTCGGTAAGGTCGGCAAGCATCTTGTCGTAGATCTTTCGCGCCAGTTCCGGAGGCATTCGCGCCAGTTCCGCACGGATTTGTCCCCAATCGCCCATGCGAAAGTAGGCGAAGAAGCGCTCGGTCTCGTTCAGGTTGGAGAAATCTGTCGCGCCCGCCCGATCGAACGCCTGAAAAATGACGTTCAATTCGCGCGAGAACTTGCGGTTGAGAATCGCCTCGAACTGTTTGAGCACCTTGGGGTCGAGGGACGACGCAGCCGGCTGCTGCGCTCGCGCCAACGGGAGTTGTCCACACGTCAAGAAGACCAGTGCGATGAAGAGGCTGGCGGCCGTTCGCAAGCTCAGATGGAGCGCGGAATTCATTCCGCAGGAACGTGGATTTGCCAATCGGCTTCCGTAGGTTTCGATGAGTGGTTCTGAAACACGAAATGGCGTTGGATTCCGACGACTTTGGAAAGCGCGCGAAAGCTGATGGAAAGTGGACGCTTCTGCGGAATGAATTCCGCGCTCCCGCCACTCCATTTGCATGGGGCTTACGCAGGGTGGCTCGTCCCTCGCAACCCCGGGCTTTGAGGCGGAGTCCCTTTGGGACTTATCATCTGAATCTTCGAAAGACATCTTGGTGAAGCGAACGGTTTTCATGAGGACTGAAAGTAATCGAAACAATGGAAAGCGATAGCAGCGGCATCAGGACCCGGTCTTCGGCGGTATCACAAATTCTTGGAATCCCGCCCGTCCGTCAGCCTTCGGGCCGGCCTTGGGACTGACCCCGAGTGGCGCACCCAGCAGAGCCGCCGCTGCGGCTGTACCTTTGCCGCCTATTCCGGCACCACCAACCGGCGTGCCGCCGCCACCCTGCTTCAACAGCAATGCAGCTTCGAGGTTCTTCAATTGCGGAGTGCCAATTCCGGCGACGCCCTGGACCGCTCGGATGCTGCCGATGTTTCCCACCTTGCCACCACCAACATTCACGGCGGTGCCTTTCACCGCGACGACGGGCGGCACCTTGGGCGGCGGTGGCAGGACAGGCGTGCGCCCGTCCGCTTTCACTCCTTTGATGGTATCAATGCCGTCGATCTTGTTCACGCCCTGGGCACTGCTCTTCGTGCGCGTCGCGCTCCCGGTCTCGACATTCTTGACCTTCGCCGCGGCGTCTTCTTTCACGCCTTTGATACCTTTGACGGCGGCGGTGGGCGGGCGCTTTTCCTGCGCGCCAACGAGACAGACGAAAACGAGACAGACCGGAAAGATCCAGCGTGCGTAACCATTCCTCATAGTGATTTCTTTTTCATTATCTTTTCAAATTCTGACTCTACCCGCCGCTCGTATTGCGCGAGCGCTGCCGCGTCTTGGTGCTCCGCGAGATAGCGAAAAATTTGCCGCGAACGTTCAGCGAACGGCCGCCACTCATCTTCCGCCGCACCGGTCGTCTTCAACAAATAGGTCGCGTAATAGTGGGCCTTGCCCAGCATCTCGCGAACCGCGCGGGTAATTTTGGCATCGTCGCCGTGAACCTGCGCGGATTCCTGAAGGAGTTCCGTGAGATCGCTGATGGTGCCGACGATGTCCAGCATTTGCAACCGGGCCCTGGCCTTGGCCAGACGAATCTGATGCCGGACGAGCGGACGCTCCGCGGAGGGAAGTTCGGACGTAAGTTTCTCGTATTCCTCGATAATCAGTTCCCAGTCTGGTTCATTGACCTGCTCCAGCGTGCGAATCCTGGTGACGTGAACGCGGGCATTTTCTCGGGCGATCTGAATCTGTCCCTGATTGAAATGGTAGTAAAACACGGCCACCGGAAAAAGCAGCCAGAGCAGCGTGAAAAACTTCCTCATCGCGCGATCCCCGCTCCTTCCGGCGCACCCGCGCCGATCACATCTTCCCGCCGGGTGTGGCTCACCTTCCAATCGCTGCCAAAGAATTCCAGCGCGACCGGGATCAAAGCGTAGAGCGCGGCACCCAGGACCATCGCGAGGACCGCGAGTTCCGCCAGACTGAAACCTCGGCGCGAAGACATCGTCACCACCAAATCTCCCAGCGCCGTGGTCGCCAGGTGCTTCTCGTTTACATCCGTATAAGTGCCCTTGAGGGCGGAGGCCACCGTCCGCAACGTGTCTCCTTCCTGACGCGACTGATGGCCGTCGATGAAGGTCCCTTTGTGCGGATTGCCCAGGCCGAGAACAAAGACTTCCTTCACCGATTTGGGCCGGGGCGTGATCGGCGCCAGATTCACGGAGTCTCCGTCCGTAAAGATGAGCAACCGCGTGCTATCCTCTGGAAAATCTTTCACCAGCTTGACGGCGGCGTTGACCGCCTGGCCGAGATCGGTCTGACCCAGCGGCATCGCGTAAGTGAGTGGCAATCCATTGAAGACATTGCGCACCAATTCCGGATCACGCGCCTCCATGACCACCGGCAGCGACTCGGTATAAAAGCCGATCACTCCGAAGCGGAGGTTTCCGCTCACGCGCTGCAAAATAGCCTCGACGACTTCCCGCATCCGAGCCTGCCGCGTCAGCTTTCCATCCGAGCCAGCGTCCTGGAGATACATGCTCGGTGAAAGGTCCGCGACGAAAACCAGACGAGTGGCCGTTTTGCCATCGTCATCCTTGCCGCTGTCACCGGCACCAGCGATATTCATCAACAGAAGCGTCGCCAAGCCCCACGTGAAAGCCGCGAGACAAATCGGACGAACAAAAGGCACCGTATTCGTCCAGCGGCCAGGCACGCCTCCCGGGCCAAATGCCAGCCGACCCACCGCCCGGATGCGACGGACATGCAGCCATTCGGCAAGGGCCGTCAGGAGCAGAACAGTGAGCGCGGAAAGGAGCGGCATCATTCAGTGAATCAGCGGGAAAGGTCCCGTCTTAGACTCGCCCCCGCCCCGCCGCAATTTGATGCGTCAATCCGTTGCGCTGCACCAGCTTGATGCCTGGATGAGAGCAGTTGTCCAGTTGACAGGCGAGAAGTGAAAACCAGTGCATCTTGGCGGAAAGGTAAATCACCTCTGTCCAGACGCACAAGCAGGGAAAACCGTCACCCTTTCGGATCGTTCATACGCGGAGAGTTCGGGGATTTTAGCGCGAGCTCGCCAGCGGCGTGGATTCCGGAGAGTGGACGGCCGAGCAAAGCAGCTACGCAGTGAACCCGATGCACAGACGCGGCCGATTTTATTTCCGCAGGACGATCAGGCGTAACGATTGCCGAAATGTTTATACCAAGAACTTCCCACGATTGTTTGACTTGCCAATCGGGCCCGCCGCCGGCTCCGACGAGCAGTCGGTGTCCATGCTCGCCGACGTCGGCTGGTGGGCAACTTTCGTCAACGGACCCAAGCCGACCAAGCCAAGAAAACTGAAACAAAAACCCATGCCGTCCCGACCCGCGACGTCATAACTAAAACCAACCGCCCCCCGGCTCGGTTCAGGGGACCACCTCTGGGGTATCTTGTGTTCGGCAGGCATAGATTTATGCTCAACCAACGACAGAAAGGCTTGGGCCGGACAGCCGTTGAAAACAAAAATGTGTAACCCTTTTGAAACTGAGAACCTCTATCGTGCAGATTTCCGAGTATTTTGAATCATTTCCGCCCGGAATAGGCCTTGCAAAAAAACGGCAGAAAATGTTCATTATGCTCTGAATTAAGAATCGGAATATCAGTCAATCAGTCATCATTATGAAATTCCTCCAAATCGCCCAACGCTCAGTTCTGGCAGGCGTAATCGCTTTCACGACAACAGTTTACGCGAAAGAGACCACTGTCTCGAAGAACGCGACGTTCAAGACTCCCAGCCAAAGGTATGCCAACCCCGATTCAGGAGAGTCAGTAAGTTTTCGCCGGCATGTAGTTCCACTATTCAGCCGCACGGGCTGCAGCGGGCGCGAATGTCACGGCGCGTTCTCCGGACAAGGCGGCTTCCAATTATCGTTGTTTG
>CALBIE010000753.1 GCA_937893495.1 uncultured Verrucomicrobiales bacterium
AGAGTCGTCTCATTGGCAGGTAACGGTTTAAGCCGGCTGCAAGCCGGCGCTCCGTAATCCGGGTCATGGAGAGGATGTCGGGGCAACGCTCAAATCTTTGTCGTTGCGACAAAGATTCGCGCGATCGAATTACGGAGGAAAACACCCAAAAGGTGGTTGCCGAACTCAAAATTTCCACAGCGGATAGTCGGGCACCTTTGGGTGGGTTGTTGTTGGCAGGATGTTTTTCGCCCTTGAGCCAACCAGGCGGAAGTGATTTCGGAAGGACTGTAAGCCGAATTTTGTCTTCCTCGCACGAGGCGAAGGAGAGAACCATTTGTCTAAGCGGCCGATACCCGGGACAGAGCGGACCACTCTATCGTCCCCTATTTGGCCTTGCACCCGGCGGGGTTTACCATGCCCCGGAATTTGCATTCCGGGCGGTGCGCTCTTACCGCACCTTCTCACCCTTACCGTCACGAGGACGGCGGTTTAATTTTCTTCAGCACTTTCCGGCGATTCGCCTTCCAACGAACCTCCCGCATGTATCCCCGTTGCCGGGGTTACGCGGCGCCACGCCCTGTGGTGTTCGGACTTTCCTCCCTCCCGCCGAAGCGAAAGAGCGATTCTCCGTCCTTCCGAAATCGACGAGACGCTAATTCATCTGATCGCCGGAATCAAGGATTCGTCTCGGACGGATTCACTCGAGGACCCATTCGGGTGGAGCCCGGCGCGCGGCGTTTACGCCGCAGAAATGTCCACTGTCAACCATCGTTACCGGCAAACGGAAGATTTCTGTACTGCAGCGCATCCGCGGACTGAAGTCCGCGCTCCCACTGCGGCGCTCCGCCCGAATGCCCCATTCACTCGACCCTGATCACGATCCGCGATTGGAGGGAAAAATCTCGCGGTCAAGCCGGCTCAAGTTCCATGTCGCGGGTGTAGTAGAGAATACGACCGCAATGGGGGCAATAAGGAACTTCCTCCTGCTGCCGGCAATCCACCATGATCTGGGCAGTCAATTTCATGTGGCAACCGCCGCAGACGCCATGCTCGATTCCGACTACAATATTGTCGCCCCGTTGTTTGAGCAGTCGCTCATATTTGGCGAGCACTCCCGCCTCCACGGCACTGGCAAGTTCATCCCGGTTGGACTCAAGTTCTGCCAGACGCAAATCCAGATTCTTCTTTAGTTCAGCCAATTCGGCGACCTGATCGTCAACGCGCTTTTGCACTTCCGCGGCAGTCCTGGTCGCGCTGCTCACTACCGCTTTGGCGGCATCGCTTTCCTCCATCAATTCCAAAATCGTATCTTCAACGCCGCTGATGCGCTTCTCGCAGCCATCAATCTCGTTCTTCAGCGCCTTGTATTCCTCGTTTTTCTTCGTCTGCAACTGCTGGTTGGAATACTTGTCAATCCGTTGCTTCTCTGAATCGACCTCTAACTCCAGTTCCTTCTTGCGAGCCTCCAGGTGGGCGTACTTGAGCTTCGCTTCTTCGAGCGCCTTTTTTGAGCTCGCGCACTTAATCTGAGCCATTTCCTGTTCTGGCCCGATGGTGTCGAGTTCCGCTCGCGTCCGGTTCAAATTACGATCGCGATCCTGGAGAATGAGTAGTTTTTCGATTGATTCCAGCATTACCGGTCCTGATTGCGGAGGAATGCTAGCGAGCGTCCCCGCACAAGTCAACCGAGCCGCTCAAAGTTTCCCGTCCAGGTCAGCAACCTCCGGCAGAGCCCGAGGCTTGCGGGA
The DNA here is from genome assembly GCA_937893495.1 of uncultured Verrucomicrobiales bacterium. GTDB lineage: Bacteria > Verrucomicrobiota > Verrucomicrobiia > Limisphaerales > JAYPXF01 > CALBIE01. The sequence goes on from CALBIE010000753.1 coordinate 1,731, forward strand.
AAGTTAGCACGACGGACGAGAATGGACACTGCCGACTGGTTTCCCTTCACTTTAATGAAATTGAACACTTTCCGTTGCAACTCATCCAATGCACGATAAGCGAACTAAAACTCACATGATGAAGATTTTACCCGGCAAGACGCTCCTCTACTCATCGATTGCTGCCCTCGGGTTGGCGCTCCCAGCCGCGCTACCGGCGGCGAAAGACAGTACGGTGCTGGAATTTGCCCGGCAACTTAACGAGGCATTTGTTCAGGTGGCGGAGACCGTGTCGCCCTCCGTGGTCGTCATTCGAGTGAAGGTAAAACAATTTACACAGGAAAATCAGGGCGAGGGTAATCCTTATCTGGAATCTCTACCCAAGGTTCTCAGGGAGCAGCTCGAGGAATATTTACGCCAGCAAAAGGAAGATCCGAGACGTGGAAACAGGCCGGAATTTTCTGGTCAAGGCTCGGGCGTAATTATCCGGAAGAATGGATACATATTAACGAATCGTCATGTGGTCGAAAATGCGGCCGAAGTGAAGGTACGTCTTCGTGATGGCCGGGAATATCCCGCAACGATTCGCGGACTGGACGCACAATCCGATCTCGCGGTGATCAAGATTGAAGCCGATGATCTCAGTCCTGCTCGTTTCACCGATTCGTCCAAGGTGCGAGTCGGCGAATTTGCCATCGCGATCGGTGCGCCATTCGATCTCGATTACAGCGTCACGTTCGGCCACGTCAGCGCCAAAGGCCGATCTCAAATCATTCCCGACGCGGAAATGGATCAGGATTTCATTCAAACAGACGCCAACATCAATCCTGGAAACAGTGGCGGACCGCTCGTGAATATAGACGGAGAAATCATGGGCATTAACACGCTCATCCGCGGCCTGCGCACGGGCATCGGATTCGCCGTGCCAGCCAATCTCGCCCGGGAGATATCCGATAAGTTGATCACAGACGGCAAAGTAGTTCGCGCCTGGCTGGGCATTGGCATGGCTTCCCTGCGGGAGGATTCCAACCTGCGCAAGCAGTTTAAGAATGTGAAGGAAGGACTTGTTGTCACCGGCATCCTGGAATATGCCCCGGCATCCAAGTCGGAGCTGAAATACCGTGATGTCATTACGGCAGTGGCCGGACGACCGGTTATTCTGGGTCAACAATTGCGCAATGAGATACGAGGAAAGCCGCTTGGCAAGCCTGTCATTCTGACCGTCAATCGTGCGGGAAAGGAACTGACAATATCCATTACACCGGAGGCCTGGCCCGAATCAGTTGAAGCCTTTGTAGCAAAGAACCAGTCACACCAGTTGGAATCCAATTTGAAAGAACTGGATTTCACGGTCGCCCCAATCACCCGAAAACGGGCTCGCGATTTCAAGATTGAAATGACCGATGGAATCGTGATTACAAAAATCGGGAAGGACGGACTGGCGGCACGAGCGGGATTGCAGGCGGGCGACATCATCAAGACAGCCCGAAAAACACGCATCACGACGGTCGAGGAGTTCAACGATATTCTGGGCGAATCAAATTTAAAACGCGGCCTCCCTCTTGAATTCATCAGCAAAGGGGAGAAACAATCCAAAATCCTCAAGGCAGACTGACCTTGACCCAACAAGACCGCCCCCGCCCCCCTGCATCGTACGGAATTTCCAGGCCCCAATCCGGTGGGCGCATCCTCACACTGCCCCGTGCCGGAGCGCGGCTGTGTCGGAGACCAGCCGCAGCAGGTCCGGTAGTCGGAGTGGTGTCGTGCATTCCAAGGCATTCGTCCGGAAGAGGCTGCTGCGACTGACCTTTCAGGCACAGTCGCGCTCCGGGGGCAGAGCGCGGATGCGCCCCAATCCGGTCAACCTCTCCAATTACGCTTGGCTTTGCCGTTCCCGTTGCTAGCCTTGGCCCATGAAAACCTTGTTTGCGCTGCTCCTCACCGTCGGCATTCTCGCCACAGGTTGCGACTCTGGAACTTCAGATAAAGCCGCTGACAAGAAAAAGAACGAGCCCGGCCAGAATCCATTGAATGCGCCGACGGATTACCTCGGGGCTCTGGCCAAAGGGAAGAAGAGCTCGGAAAGCAAATTGGATGTTGCCAACGTCAATTCCGCCATCACCCAGTTTCAGGCCGGTGAAGGTCGAAACCCGAAGTCGCTGAAGGAGCTGATAGATGAAGGCTACCTGAAAGCCATACCGGTTGCGCCACGCGGAATGAAGTACAATTTCAATCCGCAAACTGCGAAATTTGAAGCCGTGGCCGCGACGCCTTGATTCACCTGCTGCAAACGAATCACACCGGCAGTCGAACCCCGGTTTTACACCTCGCAAACAATTCCGCTTTCCGTCAAACACCTCCCCTCATTTGCCATGAGTGAGCAAATTATTATTCTCGATTTCGGTTCCCAGTACACCCAGGTCATCGCGCGACGGGTGCGCGAGTGCAATGTCTATTCCACGATCCTTCCCTTTGACGCGTCGGCAGATGAAATTGCCGAACATGCGCCTCGCGGAATCATCTTGAGTGGAGGGCCTTCAAGTGTCTTTGCCAGGGATGCCCCCCTGCCCGACCCCAAATTGTTTAAGCTTGGCGTGCCTATCCTGGGCATTTGCTACGGAGTGCAGTTGCTGGCGAAGTTTCTTGGCGGCAAGGTTGAGAAAAGCAACAAGCGCGAATTCGGCAAAGGAACGCTCCACGTCCTGGATAATTCCTGCGCGTTGTTCGACGGATTGCCGGAATCGCTTCAGGTTTGGAATTCACACGGCGACAAGATGACGAAGCTGCCACGTGATTTCGGGATCGTCGCCACGACTGATAATTCCGACTACGCCGTAATCGAGCATCGAAAGAAAAGGATCTTCGGCATTCAATTTCACCCGGAAGTGGTTCACACGCCCCGCGGGCGGGAAATCATCGCCAACTACGTCCACAAGATCTGCAACTGCGGCAAAAACTGGACGATGCGCAACTACCTCGATCGCGCCATCGAGGACATTCGTGCGCAGGTGGGTAATGAGCACGTCATTCTTGGTTTAAGCGGCGGGGTGGATTCCAGCGTGGCGGCCGCGCTGATTCACAAGGCTGTCGGCAACCAGTTGACCTGCATCTTCGTTAACAATGGCCTGTTGCGTTCGCGTGAGGCCGAGGTGGTCCGAGAGGTCTTCGGCCGAAATTTTCAACTCAAGTTGAAGTACGTGGATGATTCGAAAAACTTCCTTTCACGATTGAAAGGCATCAAAAGCCCGGAGCGCAAAAGAAAGATTATCGGCAACCGATTCATCAAGGTGTTTCAGGAAGCGACCCGGAGTGTCGGCAAGGCAAAATTCCTCGCGCAAGGAACCCTTTACCCCGATGTCATCGAATCCGTACCGATTGCCGGCAATCCGGCGGCGCTCATCAAGAGCCACCATAATGTCGGGGGCCTGCCGAAGAACATGAAGTTCAAACTCGTGGAACCGCTTCGTTGTCTGTTCAAAGACGAGGTGCGCATCCTCGGACTGGAACTCGGCCTGCCTCGTGAAATCGTTTACCGGCAGCCGTTTCCCGGACCGGGCCTTGCCGTGCGAGTGATGGGGGAAGTCACAAAGAAGCGGCTCGACGTGCTGCGACAGGCGGATGTGATTGTGATCGAGGAAATGAAGGCGTCGGACTGGTATTACAAGGTCTGGCAGAGCTTTGCCGTGTTGTTGCCGGTGAAAAGTGTGGGCGTCATGGGCGACGTACGCACCTACGAGGACACGCTGGCCGTCCGCGTCGTCGAATCACAGGACGGCATGACGGCGGATTGGGTCAAGTTGCCGTATGAATTGCTGGAAAAAATTTCGAGCCGAATCATCAACGAAGTAAACGGGGTCAATCGTTGCGTCTTCGATATTACCAGCAAGCCGCCGGGGACGATTGAATGGGAATGATGGTGGAAATTCCAAAATCCAAACCTCAAACTTCAGTCGGAGACACACCCGCCGCGAACGGTTCTTCGGTGAAGCTTGGAATTGGGAGTTTTTGGGGGTTTGATTTCTAAAGCCTGGAGTTTCCCCGCATGACTGCCACTCAAATCAACCTCGCCTTTCGCACGGGGGTGACCGCGGCCAAAGCCGCGGGCGCGTTGATGCGACGGCATTTGAGTCGTCCAAAAAATATCAATTCCGCAACGCAATATGACATCAAGCTCGAACTGGATGTGCGCAGTCAGAAATTGATCGAACGAAAGCTCGCCGTAAGTTTTCCCAATATCCCGATCCTGGGCGAAGAGGACATTTCAGGGGATGTTCTTTCTGATTACCGCTGGGTCGTCGATCCAATCGATGGAACCGTCAACTATGCCTACGGCATTCCCCACGCCTGCGTGTGCATCGCACTTCAAAGGAAGCGCATCGGAAAGGCGCTGAAAACCGATTTGTTTGGTTGCGAAACGCTTTTCGGGATCACTTATGATCCCTTTCTTGATGAACTGTGGTCCGCCAAAAAAAACCAACCGGCAAGATGTAATGGCAAACGCATTCGTGTCAGTCAGCGTGGCCGCCTGACCGAATCCATTATCACGATGGGATTCTCGAAGAAAGCTCAGACGATTTCGGCGGTATTGCCCGCCTTCGCCGACCTGATTCCGAAGGTGCGAAAGGTCCGGATGTTCGGTTCGGCCGGACTCTCGCTCGCCTGGATCGCAGCCGGACGTATTGACGCCTACCTCGAAGCCGGCGTTCGCATCTGGGACGTTGCCGCGGGTGCCCTCATCATCCAACAGGCGGGTGGCGAATTCTGGCATCGTCCCCTTGCCGGCGACTTCGCTCTGGAACTGATTGCGAGCAACGGCCGTTTACGAAAACGCCTTCAACGGCAGGCTTGAACAAATTCAGAAAAAATTCGACCCGCGCCTTCTTGCTCGGTCTGGTTACGCTCCGGATGGAACTGCACCGAGAAGAAGAAAGGCAGTTCATTCGAGTCCTTCAGTTCCAGCACTTCGACAATTCCATCTGCCGTTTTGCCCGTCGCCTTCAGTGAATCAGCCAAACGCCCGACGGCCTGATGATGCGAGGAATTGACCCTGACACGATTCGCGCCGAAAAATCGTTCTGCACGGGAGCCGGGTTCGATGTCGATTTCATGCATCAGGTTGACCCCCTGTTCAGTATCTTTGTGCAACATGGCATTCGGCAACTCGATGGAAATATCCACGACCATCCCACCACCGAGCGCCACATTGACAACCTGATGACCACGGCAAATGCAGAGGAGCGCCTTTCGTTGCAGGAAAGTCTCCCGGACAAGCGCGACTTCCAGTTCGTCGCGTTCTGGTTCGGTCACGCGTAGCGTCTGAGCCAAGTCAGCGGAGAGGTCACTGGCGAAGTATTTCGGAAGCATGTCACCGCCGCCCGTGAGCATGATGCCATTCGCCATGGTCACATATTCAGCAACGAGCCGCGTGGAGCCGGTGTAAGGCATTACCAATGGAATTCCACCTGCATCCACAATCGCTTTGGCGTATCGATTGGAGAGACTCAGCGAACTGTCCGCGAATTCCGAGCCACGGTTTTCAAAACACGCTGTCAGCAGGATGACGGGAGCGACGGGCATGGCGATGACTACAATTCGGCATCGGGAAATCGTTTTCGAATCTCTTTGATCGCCCGGGTTTCAGCTTCTGGAGGCATCAGGCGCCGGGCCATTCTTCTGCGAATACTCGCAAGGAGACTCTCCCAGTCCTCCAATATTGGATCCGGGATTTCGTCCCATTTTTCATTGCGCTTCGCCTGAGAATAGAACCGCCAGCGATCACCATTCGGTTCGGCACAGATTTTGAGCTTCACCCCTACTTCGGTGCGTCGCGTCCAACCGATTTCACCCTTGGCAGCCATGTCATTCAGGCAAATCCACGGAGGCAACCGCCATGGCCGGAATTCCCTCCTCGCGTCCGACGAAACCCATCGTCTCGTTGGTCGTAGCCTTGATGCCGACCTTTTTTGCGTCGATTCCAAGCGCTGCGGCTATGTTGGCTTTCATGGCTGTCATGTGGGGCATCATCTTCGGTCGCTCCGCGATGAGCGAAGCGTCAACATTGACGATACGACCCTGCCGCAAACCAACCTGCCGGGCGGCCTCTTCGAGAAAAACGCGACTCGGGCAATCTTTCCAGCGGGGATCGGTGTTGGGAAAAAATTGCCCGATATCCCCTTCCCCAATCGCACCCAAAACCGCGTCGCAAATGGCATGCATCAATGCGTCGGCGTCGGAATGACCGTCGAGGCCTTTTTCATGTGGAATCTCCACGCCGCCAAGGATCAATTTGCGCCCGGTAACCAATTGGTGGACGTCGTAACCGATACCTACGTGAATCATGAGAAAAAGCGGACGCTCAATGCTGTTTGAGCCCCTTGACGCGGTAGCAGTGAAATTCGCCGAATTCTTTACTTTCCACCGTGGAGCGGTCTGCTTCGATGAGCTTGAAGACTTTTTGATAGAGTTCCGGACCGATCAAGACCTCGCCATTCTGAGCGCCTTTGCAAAATCCTTTGGCGCGATAAACCCCTGGACCCGTTACCGCGAATTCCATGTGTTCGCGGGTGCCGACAAAGCCGTGAAAGATCGGTCCCAGGCTCACGCCGACACCGAGATGCCAGATCGTCCCCCCGCTCTGGACCCGTCGCACGTTGAGTTCCTTAACTGCATCGCGCATGGTGATGGCTGCCACAACGGATTTTTCCGCGTGCTTCTCGTCCTCTTCCGGCGCGCCAAATACCGCTGCGATGTTATCGCCTGAAAAGCGGTCGATCGTGCCGTCACATTTAAAAATGGCCTTTTGTATGACC
>CALBIE010000754.1 GCA_937893495.1 uncultured Verrucomicrobiales bacterium
GTAGTCGTCACATCCAGCGGCCATTGCCTTTTCGCGATCGCCGGCCATGGCGTGTGCCGTCAATGCAATGATGGGAATCCTGGATGTGGCAGGGGTGTCCTTCAGGTACCGGGCGGCGGTCCAGCCATCCATTCCCGGCAGTCCGATATCCATCAAAATAATGTCTGGTACGGATTCCGTGGCGTAGGCAATTCCCTGCTCGGCGTCCTCGCACAAGTGCATCTGGTGCCCCTTCCGCTCCAATCGGCGGTTGATGATGATTCGGTTATTCTCGGTGTCTTCAATGACGAGGATTTTAGCCATGGGTATCGTGGGTTGAGGTTGCGACTTGATCATCACCACCCAGATGGTCCCGGATGCATCGCAATAAATCATCGCGGATACGATCACGTTTCTGGATGACGTTGTCAGTGTGGGCAAGGAGAAATTCGTGTTCCTCCCGGGTGAGAGTCTTGGCGGTCAGCACGACGATGGGGATGCTCGCCCATTCCTTGTGTCGGCGGAATTCGTGCAAAAACTGAAAGCCATCCATCACCGGCATCATGATATCGAGCAGAATAAGTTTTGGCGGACTCTGGCGAACCAGTTCCAGCGCGCGCAGTCCGTTTTCAGCGACCATGACCGAACATTTCTGCGCCTCGATTGTCCGGGTCATGAGTTCGCGCAAGGCAGGGTCATCCTCGACCAACAGGACGTGACCCATTGCCGGCTGGGTAAGATGCCGCTCAAGGACCCGTTTCAACTCCGCCGCGTCGATGGGTTTAGCCAGAAACTCCGCCGCACCGAGTGTAATCCCCAATTCAGTATCTGCGCTTCGCAATGCCAGCAGGACGACCGGCACTTTGGCTAAATCCGGATCTGCCTTGAGCCGGGTCATGGCCGACCATCCTCCTTCTCCCTCGGCGGTGATATCCAGCGCGATCAACTGTGGCATGATCTCTTTGACCATGGCGACACCGTCAGCGTTGTTCGATGCCGTGTGCAACGTGTGCGGCACGCCGCTGAGTGATTCACTGACGACCTGATGTACCTCGGTATCGTCGCTGAGCACCACCACGACGGTTTTAGCGGGGCCTCGACTGGCGCGTTCTTCGCCCGGCGGCGGCGCTTCCGGCAGTTTTACTTCGGCGGGTATTTCCATGGTGAAGGTCGAACCTTTTCCGACTTCGCTCTCGACCCGGACGCTGCCGCCCATCAGTTCGCAGAATTTCTTCGTAATGACCAACCCCAACCCCGTTCCGCCATATTTTCGCGAGGTTGAACTGTCCGCCTGTTGGAATGCCTGAAACAGCCGACCCATCTGCTCGGGTGACATCCCGATGCCGGTATCCGATATGGCAAAGCTCAACATGTCTCCGGATTCCCGAGTGACGCGCGTGACAGCCAATCGAACGTCGCCGCTTTCGGTAAACTTGTTGGCATTACTGAGCAGATTGAAAAGTCCCTGGCGAATCTTGACCAGATCAGCGTTCATCGAGCCCAGTTTGTTGGACCGCTTGGCTACCAGCGGTTCGAGGGTATTGGCAACCTCGCGAATAATGTTGGCAACCTCAAATCGCTCCAGGTGCAATTCCATTTTCTGGGCCTCGATTTTCGATAAATCGAGAATCTCGTTGATCAAACCGAGCAGATGTCGGGCGGCATCCATGATGCGCCGGAGATCTTCAGCGGATTCAGTACGTTCGTCATCTTCCGCTTCTTCGAACAGCATTTCGCTGAATCCGATGATCGCCGTGAGCGGAGTTCGCAATTCGTGACTCATGCTGGCAAGAAACGCGCTCTTGGTGCGATTGGCCGCCTCCGCCGCCTCCCTCGCCTCTTCGGCCTGGGCGCTGACCCGCTCCACCGCCTGCGTCCGTTCGGCGACCTTTTCTTCAAGCGTCCGATTGTATTCCTCGAGTTGAGCGTAGGTGCGCTGGAGATGTCCGGCCATCTGCGCGAAGGCCGTGCCCAGGACTCCCACTTCATCGCGCGAGGAAGACTGAAACTGCGTGGCCGCGGTGAAATCACCTTTGGAAATCTGCTGCGCGGACAGCGTAAGTTGCCGGATCGGTTTCGAGATGAGCGCGGATATCCAGGCCACGACCAACATGCCGAAAACAACTACTCCACCGGCTGTTGCCGCACTCCGAATGACGGCTGCGCGAGCGCGAACGCGCATGTCCCGGCGCGTATTGACGATTTCCCCATTTAGCGCCGCCAGTGAAAATCCCAATCGCAGCACACCCCAGCGGGCCGTGCCGACCTTCAGCGGAGTGATGAATTCAAGTGCTGCAGACTCGTCTTTACCGACCTCGCGAGTGGTGCGATTTTCCTGCGAAGCGGCAAACAGCGCATCCGCATCCGCCGGTTTGCTGTCGTCCGATTGCACGGACCTGCCTCCCATCAGCGCGTGGGCGTACGCGGTCCCTTCGGCGTCCATCACGATGGCGTAGGCCAACTGTGCGTTTAATCGGGTGGCGTTCGTCATCGATTCCGTCAAATTCGAAAAACTGAATGAGGCGATATCGTTCTCGGCCTGTCGGGCCAACTGTTCGGAAAGCGTGCCGCCTCGCACTTCCAAAACCTGCGTCATCAATTCCACACGGCGATCCATCTCCCGTTCAAGAATTGCCTGTTGGGAGCCAATTTGAATCCAGGTCATCACCGCCAACAGACTGATGATCAGGCCGATCATGGTGACCATCAACTTCCAACGAATGCCGTGTCTTACTTGAAAAGGCTGCTCCATGGACGGACTAACGAATAATCTGGTTGACCGAGTCGAGCGAATCCCGATTGAAATCAAGCCCGTACTCCTGAACCCGGCGAAGGTTGAGTATCACCTCGGAACCGGCGGGAGAATAAGAATCCTCGGCCGAATCCAGATCCTGGGCGAGTCCGGCCGCCTGCCGCCCAATCGTCGGCATGTCGGGCGCGAGTATCAGCGCCGGGTTCAACGCCGTGAACGCCGGTGAATAGGTAAACACGGCCTTGCGAGCGGCATGCGCCAAATCAAAATACCGCTGCACACTGGTTTGGGATTCCAACACCACGGGATCGGGGATAAGCCAGAATGCATCCACTTCCGAGGCGAGTTTTCGGAACCCGTCATCGACCTGGCTGGCCCGCCGGATCGAGTAGCCGACTACTTCGATTCCCACCTCTTTGCCGGCCTTCTGCGCTTCGCCAAACCATTGCCGGTTCATATTCCGATCGTAAATCACCCCGACCCGTTTGGTGCGCGGGAAAAAATGGCGGAACAGCGTCAGTTGCATTTCGGCTGGAAGTTCATTGGCGATGGCGTGGGTTCGGCGTCGTTTTGGAAAACGTTGCCAGTTGATGGCCGAAGAAAAGATGATCGGCTTCGTGCGGGTTGCCTTGGCCGCCATTTGGTAGGCACTGGTGCCGATGCAATAGACGACTTCCGGGTTGCTGCTCGCAATCGTCCGGCGGACCTGTGCCTCACTGACCCGGGAAACATCAACATTCATGGTGGGCCCGCCGATGGAGGCCTTGAAAGCCATCTCCACTTCCGCGTATTTTGCGACCGATGAATCCGAGTTGAGAACGAGAATACGGCTGATGGGGGTCGCAGCCCCGTAGGCGAGGACCAGCATCAGCAGAACGACGGACGCTACCGTCAATCGGGCCACCACTTGGGCGATGGATCGGGTTCGGCGAACGAGAGATTTCTTGATAGCTTTCATTTCCCCAACAACTTCAAATGCACGTTTTCAATGGGTTGCCAACCGTCAAGACCAAGCATGCGCAACCGCTGCTGGCCTTCGGCCTTTTCGGACATCGCACGCAACACCTCCATGAGGGAGGTGCAGGCGGCGTCCGGTTCCAATAGCGCTACCACGACGGGCAGCAGCTTTTCCGGTCCCGTCCCGATCTGCCCCAGTTTCGAAAACAGGCCGGGATTGATTTGCGAAAGTTTTCCGAGACCGCCTTCGGTTGTGAGCGCCGCTGTGGCCACTCCAAAACCGACGGAAAGCAGGGCGTCAACATCCTTTGGTACTTTCAGAATTTTGAAGGTCGGCAACAGCACCTGCTGATCCGGTGGCAACATTTCACGCAACAATTCCTGAGTGAACTCAATGGTGGCCGCCGACGCTATAGTTCGCCCTTTCAAGTCGGCAAAACTCGAATACTTCTTTTTAGCGCTGATAACATGCCGCTGGGTGTGTTTTCCGTTGAGCCCCCCGATGAGAACGGGCTTCCAGTTCGCTTTGTCGGGAAGTCGGGCATAATGCCAGCTCGACATGAGATAAAGCCCGGAACGCTTGGAATGGAGCATGTCCTCGAAGCCCTGACGATTGTTGAACGGTTGAAACTTGTGATTTCCGGCGCTGGCGAAAAACAAATCGAACTCTCCCTTGAGCATGCTGAAATTGTTGATGCTCGTCTCCGGACTGAAAAAAAAGACCGTCGCAGCGTTTTCATCACTGGTTCGCCCCGGCGAGAATACCAACATGCCGCAAAGGCAGAATAGAACAACTGAGTGCAACCAGTGGATGGGACCCAGCGCGCGACCAGCCTTTGCCAGCAAAGGCAACTTGGCGACGGCAGTCAGATGGCCCCACTTGTGCATGACGAGTTGACGGGTACAATGCCAATTTCATTGCCGGCTGCCAAGACAAGGTTTTCAGTGTTGTTCTGTAGCGGCCTCTCCTCTACTTTGACGCTGATTGCCACCGATTCGGCGCTCTGGAAAATGCCGGAGAGGGATCCAGGACTGCGTCCTTTGCCGCTGAACAGGAACCGCGCGACCGAAGATTAACATGGCCCAATCAACAGTGCCTGTAGCAAGTCTTCCACCGGAAGAAATCCGTGAACTGCGGCATGATCTCCTCAACCGGCTCGGCCATGTCGTGGGTTTCGCAGAGATCATTCTCGACGAATCTGACCTGCCGGCTTCGGCACCGTTCAACATCGGGTTGCGAGAAATCGTATCATGCGTCAACGGGATGCTCTCCGATATTCCCCACGCGCTCTCCAGCAACCGGAGCATCACCCGCCACGACCTCGAAACATTCGGCCGCGACCTTGTTGACGAATCGCAAAAAATTGCCGCCACGGCGAAACGTGTGGCAACAGAGACAGCGGACGAAGCACCTTTGATGGCGTTGGAGGATTTGGAACGCATTCGTGAAGCGGCGATGGAGTTTGAGGAAATCGTTCACGCGAGTCTTGGACTGGCGCCTCGTGCTGGTGATGGCGACGACTTCTCCATCCAAGGATTGGTGACGGGAAGAAAGGCGCAAACTCATTCAGAATCCGATCCCATAGTCGATCCTCCACCCGAGACGAAAGCAGCTGCCGGGACTATCCTTGTCGTTGATGACCACGTGGAGAACCGAAATCTGCTTGAACGTCGCCTGGAACCGATGGGGTGCAGGGTCGTGCAGGCAGAGAGCGGTTCGCAGGCGTTGGAAGCGGTGAATACCGAGACCGTTGATCTCATTCTGCTCGATGTTCGGATGCCCGAGATGGACGGTTTCGCGGTCTGTGAGAAATTAAAAAGCAACCCGAGCACCGCAGGCATTCCGGTAATATTCCTGACGGCCGCGCATGACCCGGATGAGATCCTGCGCGGGTTGGCTCTCGGCGCGGTCGATTATGTCCTGAAACCGTTTCGCCCCCCGGAACTTCTGGCGCGGGCGCAGACTCATCTGGGGTTCAAACTGGCGCGTGACGAACTCGGGCGCTATGCCGAGCGAATGGCTTCCTTGAATCGGCAGAAAGACACCTTCCTGAAAATCGCCAACCACGACCTGCGCAATCCGTTGTCCAATGTCCAACACTGCTGCTATCGCCTGCTGCAGGATGAAGCTTCGACCACTCCTGCGCAGGCACAGGCTTTACGCGAGATTGACGGGTCCGTCCACCGCATCCTCGATATCGTGGAAAACTTTCTCGACTATCAGAAAGCGATGGCCGGCAAGATTCAAATCAAGCCGGAATCACTGAATGTTCATTCGCTGATCGATGACGTGCTGAGCGCCAATAAACACTTGGCGGACGGTAAGGGAATCAGCCTGAAAGGTCTGGAAAATGACGCATTGCCGTTGGTGCTCGGAGACAAAGCACGCTGCGTGCAGGTTCTCACCAATTACCTTACCAACGCGCTCAAATTCAGCCCGGCGAACAGCGAAATC
>CALBIE010000755.1 GCA_937893495.1 uncultured Verrucomicrobiales bacterium
GGTTGATTTCAGTTCCTTTGAGGCGCTCGCGGGCACGACGATGACATGGTCGTAATAGGGATCGGCCGCGTGAACGGAAATGGCTACAACGAAGAAAAGGATGAGTCGTAGGATCATGGTTTTGGTGTAAGGACACTAACGCGCGCATAGGGGAGCACAGCCGGCTCGGCTGTGGCGTCCGGCGGCTCGCCGGGCGGGTTTAATTTTGAAACGGCGACCGAGCCGGTCGCCAGCACAGGCCAGCGGCCCATGCTCTCCACCAACCCACCTGCCAATCGGCAGGGATGCCATGCAAATTTCGAAGCCATAAACTATTGTTCAATGTTTTCCGAACGTTGAATGAGTATCATTTTTTCGGAATTGCCGGCGGGAATTGTATTGTCGCGAATCAGCCCGCCTTTCACGCCGTTCAGATAAACCGCCTTCGTCGAGACCCGGATCAGATTGCGCGTAACGGATACGTTTTGCGATGGCGCGGCATTGTAGCGGGACGTTCCCCAGACGTAGATGCCGGTCGCCGTTTCGGACGGCGACGAAAGGATGTTTCCGTCAATGATCAGGCCATCGGCGTAACCCTGCTGGATGAGCGACGCGTTTGAATCGGGTTTTCCGCGAATGACATTGCCGGACAGCACGAGATTGGTGTTGTTGTTCCCGACGATGCGGCCGGTGACCATGTTGTCGCGGATGATCATGCCGGTGACGCCGCCGGCGAGGATCGAGTTGCGACAATGATTTCCGGTGATGGTCACGCCGGTCAGTCCGCGCGCGTGTTCGACATGGATGGTCGAACCACCGGGTTTCACCGAGGGTTCCAGATCCTGGCAGCCCGTCACGAGATAGTCGCGCGCGCTATTGCCACCACCCATCTGGATGCCTTGGCGGATGAAGTTGCGCAGCCTCACATTGCGGACCGTGATGTTGCGGCATCCGTAACCCATAGCGATGCAGTCACCGCTGAAGTTTTCCACCAGACAATTCTCGAAGGTGATGTTTTCGATTGTGCCCGTTTTGCTGTAAAGGAAGACGCCGTGATTGTGTTCGGGAGTCTTGCCTTTGTCGTACTTCGTAGCGGTCGTGCTGCCGTCCAATCGCAGGTCACGGACGACGATATTACTCCTCGCGCCCGAAATGCCCAGCATGCGCCAGAAGTTGGAATCATTGACGCGGGGATCAAACTTCAGCACCGAGGCGGATCCTTCGCCGGTGATGATTGAATTGGAAGGAAGTTCGAGAATGGGGCTCTCCACCCCCTGCCGCGACACCATATAGGTGCCGGCGGGAATGAAGACTTTTCCGCCCCCGTTTGTGCCGCACGCGGCAAACGCAGCGGCGACGGCCTTGGTATCGTCGGTCGCGTCATTTGGGGATGCGCCGAAGTCGCGGATGTTGAAGTGTTCAGCCTGCGAACTGAAGGCAACTCCGAAAACGCTCGAAGCTAAAAGAGACAACCATGGATTCATTGACCGAAGCCTGCCATTGGCTGGTTGTTCAAACAAGGCGGATGAGATCTTTGAAGTGACAGTGCGTGTTTTTTCCGTGCAAAGTTCAGCGGCTGCGGGTTAGCTTGCGCGGCTGACGAGTGGTAGTAATCTTGAATATCGAACTCACAAATTGAATTATGGGGATTCGCTTATCTTCTGACCGCGGACCTGAGAACGTACCGCCGACGGGCCAGCCCTCGCAGCCCGGGCTGGTTTATCCTCAGGCTGGTTCGCATGACTACGGCGGTATGTTTCAGAAGTTTCTGAAGTTTGCCCGCTGGGGAACAATCGCACTGACGTTCGGCTATGCGGCGTGGGTGATGTTTGTCATCTACATGGTGGAGTACAAGGCGGAGGATCATCATCTCTCCAGTGTCTTTATGTATCTTCCCCAGTATATCTGGATTTTTCCGTTGTTCGTGCTGGGTTTTCTGCAATTGGTACTCTGGCAATGGAAGTTGTTCTTTATCGACATCGGGGTGGCTGCCGTGGTCCTGTTTTTTTTCATGGACTATGTCTGGGCCGGGCCGAAGGAGGCCAGCGGCCCGACCGTGACCCTGGTGACGAACAACATCGGCGAGGGCCATAACACGACCATCAATAAATTTGCCGAAACGGAACAGGCAGACATCATCGCGCTGCAGGATTGTAACGCCCAGATACGCGGTCCAAAATACGCCGAGGAATTTCCCGACCGATATGTTGGCGGGTATGATCAGTTTTTGCTTATCAGCAAGTTTCCGATTCGCAACGGCGGGCTGCTTCCGATGGTGGACGCTGAGAATCGTCCCGTGGCATCGTGGTTTGAACTGGATGTCAACGGCCGTGCCCTTTATGTGTTCAATCTTCACATGCCCACGCCCCGTGATCAGATGAACGCCGTGCGCGGGTTCGGGATGTTTGCCTCAGTGACCGCTCGGGTGAAGCCAGGCGGTCATGCTGAGGAAGTTTACAAGGCGGGTAAGGAGTTTTTCAAAAAGCAGTATGAACTCGCCCAGCAAATGGTGGACGTGACCAAGCAGGCGGATAAACCGTTCATCGTTTGTGGCGATTTTAATATTCCGACCCACGGCAAGATTTATCATTTCTACAAAGCGAACTGGACCGAGGCGTTTGCGGAAGCGGGCAGGGGATACGGTTGCACGTTTCCGGGAGATGCCAAGATCACCAAGATTGCCGGACCATGGATGCGTTTGGACAACATTTACTCTGGCGGTGGATTAAAGGCGGTTCATGCTGTTGCTGAAACCGGGCGCAATTCACAGCATCTCGGAATGGCGGCAAAATTTGAACTGCCAAAAAACTAGGTGATCGTCTGCCTTCGGGCTGAGTTTTAAATAAAAAAAGCGGCGGATGATTCCGCCGCTTTTTTTCGTGATTCTGAGCACTTCGTTCAGTTGATATACATCAGCTCATTGCCGAAGATCATTACTTGCGCGAGTCGTTCCCAGGCGTTGAGCGGCGTGCTGCCGGTTCGTTCCTGGCGGGCGGCGGTGTTGAAATCGCGCGCGGTTTTCCAGTTCTTCTCGCCCATGCTGATGGTCGGTGCCCAGTTGAAATAGGCGATGGGCAGTTTTTTCAGCGGCATGACCACGAAATCTATCGTCTCGTTTTCTTCGACATGGAATTTCTTGACCGTTGCCTCCTGATCTTTACCCGTCAGTTTCCATTCGGCGAGTTTGCCGTGCTTACTGGAAACAACGGCAGCGATCATGACCTCGGCTCCGCCGGAGCGTCCGTTCAGTTCACCGGAAATGTCGATCTCACCACTGACTGGAGCCGTCCATCGGCGGATGAGGGTGCGACGAGTATCATTGGCGAAAGCGCCCCCGGTGCCGGTCATCGATACTTCGTAAGGCCGTGCTTTCTTCTCGCGGACATCTTCGCGGCTGACTTTGCGATCTGGTAGAAACATGCTGGAGCGCGAGCTTGATTCGGGGAAGGGACGGAAATCCAAGACACGCCCGCCTTCGGAATCGTATTTGCCGTAACCAAATTCCCAGGCGAAGTGCGGCGGGGTGTCGAGCTTGTCCTGGCGTTTGCCGGCGATGAAGTTCAGCGTCAATCTCATTTCCTCGTCGGAAGGGATGCGTTGGTAGGTCGTTTTAAAGAGGTGGGTGACTTTTTCTTCTGGAGTGGCATTGGAGAGCATCTCCGGACGGTTAACCAGATTTCGTATTTCCTCGATAGCCTGGGGGCTGTTCATGAGAAACAAAGCCTGCTGGGGCACAGTGGTGTTGTAACGTTGTGCCTGCGACATGTCTGGATTGGCGAAGTCGAACACGCGAAAGAGTTCATCGAGATTTGCGCGGTCGATGTATCCGTAGAGAGTGCGACGATGTTCGCCTTCGTCGTCCAGATCAAGCGATCTTCCGCCCACGGTCAGATCCGCCTTTCCGCCCATGACCACCAATGTGTCGCGCATCGATTCAAAGTCCAATCGTTGAATGTTCTGGCGCGAGAGAAGGTCGTTGCCGGGATCGATCTCGTCGTATTTCTCGTTGCGCAGGCTGTCCTGCTGCCAGGTTGCTGAGTTGAGAATCAGGCGATGCAGCTTCTTGATGGACCAGCCTCCTTCCATGAACGAAGCGGACAGCCAATCGAGCAGTTTCGGATGAGTCGGAGGTTCGGCCCGTAAACCAAAATCGCCGGGTGTCTTCACCAGCGCCTGGCCGAAATGCCATTGCCAGACGCGATTGACGAACACACGCGCGGTTAACGGATTGTCCTTGCTCGAGATCGATCGAGCCAGATCAAGCCGACCGCTGCCATCTTCAAACGGTTTGCGATCGTCTCCAGACAGGATCTCGAGGAACTGGCGCGGGGCACGATCACCGCGATTCCGGGCTTCGCCGCGGATGAAGACATACGAGTCGCGTGGACGGTCGGCGTCCTGCACTGCCATGGCACGCACCGGTGAACCGGAATGGGTTCGCTGGAGATCGGCAATTCGACCGCGCACCCGGTTTTCCAGATTGCGGACGCGGACACCGACCAATCGCTGGAAACCCTGTCGGTTGAGTTTGAACGGACTGTCCTCTCCGAACAATACCTGTCGCAGTTCCTCCCGATCACCCGACAGAGACTCGGCGTCGGGATTCTTTTTCAACTCGGCTTGCCAGGCCAAGCTGGTCTGTTTCAGAAGGCGACCGTAAATATCAGCCACTTCCTTGATGTTTCGCGGGGCAGTTTTGAATTCGGCAGCAATCAGCGGATTGACGCGGCCATTGTCGATTTTGCCGGATGCGACTGCGCGAGCGACTACAGCGCCCTCGGAGGCAAACTGCTGATCTCGAAGTTTCGTGAATGCCAGCCATGGGGCGAACACCGGATTGTGAACTTTCGTAGCGTCCTTGACGTAATTCATCCAGTTCGGGAACAGATTCTGATCGAGCGTCTTTTTGCGGGCGAACAAAGTGGTGTTCATTTTCTTCGCACTGGGGCTGGTAGTGTATTCATGAACGGCCAGCAGGTAGTCATCCGCCTTGGCGCGAAATACGGACATGACTTTGAACTCTTCCTTGATGCGAACTTGCCGGATTTCATCCTCCAGTTTTTCGACTGCTTCGAGGTATTCCGCGAAAAGTTTGCGGTCTTTTGGCAAACTGAGAATAGGGCCGAGCTCGGGTTCCTGGGTGCTCGAAAAGACCCCGTGCAGTGAGTAGTAATCCTTGGTCGGAATCGGGTCGAATTTGTGATCGTGACAACGGGCGCAAGCCACCGTCATGCCCATGAAGCCCTGCGTGACCACATCGATGCGGTCGTCAATGACTTCATTGATTTGCCCCATGAACTGTTTGCCAACCGTCAGGAAACCGAGTGCTGCCAGCGGTTTGAAATCATCCCCCAACTCCAGCCGGTCCGCGGCTATTTGCTGGACGATGAACTGGTCGTAGGGAAGGTCCTTGTTGAATGCCTCAATGAGCCAGTTGCGATAGGTCCACGCGTACGGATAGTTTGGCTGGCGGCGATTAGCGCGATCACCGGTGGTGTCGGCGTAACGGGCGACGTCCATCCAATGCCGGGTCCAGCGTTCGCCGTAGTGCGGGGAATCAAGATACTTGTCAACGAGCTTCTGAAAGGCGTCAGGCGCCGGATCGTTCACAAAATCTTCGACGTCAGAAATTTCCGGCGGCAGGCCAATCAGGGTGTACGAGGCTCGTCGCGCGAGTGTGCGGCGATCCGCCTGTTTGCTCGGTTGCATGCCTTTGGGTTCCAATTTCGCGAGTACGAATTTGTCGACGTCAGTTTTTACCCATCCTTGCGCGTTCTTGACGGTTGGAACGGCCGGCTTGCGGACCGGTTGATAAGCCCAGTGGCTGCGTGCCTTGTCCCAGTCCACGGCCAGTTTCGCCGTCGCCTGTTCGGCTTTGCGTGGATCCGGGGCACCCATGCGAATCCACTTTTCGAAATCAGCAATCTGAATCTCGGTCAATCGGTCCTCTTCTTTGGGCGGCATTTCCATGTCCTTCTCCAGCCCTTTGAGCACGCGGATCATCAGGCTTTTGGCTGGATCGCCAGGTACGATTGCCGGTCCGCTCGTGCCACCGGCGAGCACTCCGTCGCGGGAGTCCAGCGTCAGTCCGCCTTTGATCTTTCCCGTGTGGCTGTGGCATTCGTAGCACTTGCCCGCAAATACCGGGCGGATGTTCCGTTCGAAGAAATCCAGTTGCGCCTGACTGAATTTCTGGGCATTTGCCGGAACGGAAATGCTGGCGGCAAGCAGGACGGCGACATGGAGAATAGGGCTCTTGGTCTTCATTGAAGTTCTCGTTTCTCAGTCTGATAAATGGATTTTTAACAAAACGGCGCGAACCCGGCATCCTGTGTGAGTTCGCGCCGATGAATTTCGTTGATGGCGGCACGAACCGCCGACGGATTCAGGCCAGGAGGCCATTGACCAGATTGCCGTATACATCGGTCAATCGGAAATCGCGGCCGTTGTAGCGATAAGTCAGCTTTTCGTGATCGAAACCAAGCAGATGAAGAATGGTCGCGTGCAGGTCATGAACATGCACCTTGTTATCCACCGCCTGATATCCAAACTCGTCGGTTGCGCCGTACTTCTGACCGCCCTTGACGCCACCGCCCGCAATCCAGGCGCTGAAACCGCGGTTGTGGTGATCGCGTCCGGGTTCGCCGCGACCGTTGCGGTCGTGACGCGGCGTGCGGCCGAATTCACCGGTCCAGATGACGAGTGTGTCGTCGAGCATGCCGCGTTGCTTCAGGTCTTTGAGCAGGGCACCGATGGGTTGGTCGCATTCGCCGGCTTTGCGCTGCAGGGCGGCTTTCACGCCGGTGTGATGGTCCCAGCCGTTGTGCCAGGTCTGCACGAAGCGTACACCGCGTTCCAACAACCGGCGGGCCACCATCATCTGCCGACCTTGAACGCTGTCACCGTAGAGTTCCTTGACGGTTTCGGGTTCCTTTGAAGTATCGAACGCTTCAGTGGCTTCGGTCTGCATCTGAAACGCGAGTTCAAAGGACTGAATGCGCGCCTCAAGTTCGGCTTCGCGCTTCAGGTTTTCGTTGTGCAATTCGTTCAACTTTTTGAACAGGTCCAATTGCTCACGTTGTTGCGGAAGCGGGGTCGAGTTCTTGATGTTCTCGATGATCTTGTCAACGCTCGTATTGACGTTGCGAACCAGGGTGCCCTGAAAGGCTCCGGGCAGGAACGCCGAGCGCCAATTCTGAGATCCGCCGAGTCCGCCCCCAAGGGCGACAAATCCGGGCAGATTCTGGTTCTCGGAGCCCAGACCGTACAGGACCCAGGATCCCATCGAGGGTTTCACCAGCCGCCCGGAGCCGGTGTTCATCATCACCGTCGCGAATTCGTGCGAAGGAATGTCCGTGTACATCGAGTTGATGACGGCGATCTCGTCGATTGACTCGCCGATATTCGGGAAGAGATCGCTGACCGGAATGCCGGACTGACCCATGGGTGTGAAATTTGATTGTGCCGGAAGTGGTACGCCACCGATCTCTTTGACTTCTTTGCCGGCGTACTTGGCTAGCGAGGGTTTCGGATCCCAGGTATCCAGATGCGATGGACCGCCCTGGGCGAAGATATGGATCACCCGCTTGGCTTTGCCCAGGAAGTGTGATTCGCGAGCCGCTAATGGGGAAAGATTAGTGCTTGCGGCAGCTTCGCCGGTCAGCAGGCGTTCCCCCAGAATACTTGCGAGGCTCAGCGCCCCGAAGCCGGTGCCGAAACGATTGAGGAACTGACGCCGGCTTTGAAAAAAGTCCGTCAACTGAGGCTGATGCTGTTTCGGGTCCATAAGTATTTCTGTTTTGTTTCCAAACCAATGTCGTCTTGGCTTATGCTTGATCAACGCTGTATCGACAGCCTTTATTCAGGCAAAAGATAATCAGACATTGCTCTGGACGCAGCCAAAAGAGGGCTGGTTACAGAAAACCGGACTTGAACGCGACAAGCGCTATCGACGGGGAGGCTTTGGCAGATCGTTTTCCTCGCGCACGAGCGGGTGAAACTCTTCGGCGACCATGAACCCGACGCAGTATTTATCACCGCACAGGCACGGGAAATCCTGATATCCCTTGAGGCTGAAGCCGTAGTTGAAGGACAATTCGGCACCCGGTTTGATTTTACGCTGCGCAAAGATGAAGATCCGGTCGCCATCCTGCTCGGCGTAGCAATTTGGATTGCAACTGTGATTGATCAGGCGAGCGGGATTCCAATCCACCTTGCCGTCAAGGTCACGTTCCTCGTTCAGGTCGAAGATGTATTCGTTGTTTTCGGAGCAGAGTATCTCTGATTCCGCCTTCGTCACCTGGCGACCGACGTACTCGATCACTTGAGTGCCGGTGGGAATCGGTTTGCGGGCAAAGCCCCCGCGGCCGTGGATGTCGGAGTCACGAAACTCGATCCATTCGGTCGGTGTTGAGGCATGGCCATGGGGCGATTGCGTTTCGTTCTGGTTCGGTTCGACCGTCAGTGCTGTTTCCACAAGTTGATTGGTTTCCATCAGGATCTGCTTTTCTTGCCCGAAGATTGGGCCTTCATTCTCAATTTTTTGAGGGGGCGGAGAGTGGCACTGGAGTCACCATAAAGTCAATGGCAACTCGGCAAATTATTTTTGCGGCGGAACAGAAACGGAACTGGGTTCGATGAACAGTCTCGTCACCGTTGACACGGCATTTGTCCGTGAGCAGGAAGAACGACACTTAATAAACCTGAATGAGGTGTGCTATGGGTGAAGCACGATTTTTCCAGCCAGTGAACCAAGGTGCCGGATGGTGTTGTCCTCCTGCAAACGATGCGCCTCGGCCGTTTTCTCCAGCGGAAAGACTCGATCGATGTTCGCCTTCAGCTTTCCACCCGCCAGCCAGGTGTTGATGGCGTCACCGGATTCCCTCTGTTCTTCGGCGGAATAATTGAACATCGCAAAACCGTGCAGTTCGCAATCCTTGACATAGAACGGACCGACGGGAAAGACCGGTCGGGCCTCGCGGCCAGCCATTAATATTAATCGGCCATGTTTGGCCAATAACGCGATGGCCGATTCAAATTCAGCGTCGCGACGGGTTTCCCAGAACACCTGGACACCGTCCGGCGCAAACTTGCCAACTTCAGTCGCCACACTTTGTTTGCGATAGTTGATGGCGAGATCGGCTCCAAATGAACGACACTTTTCCGCTCGTTCGTCCGTGCCTGCGGTGGCGATGACTTTGGCACCGATGGCCTTGGCCATTTGCACCACCATCGAGCCGACCCCGCCGGAACCGCCGTTTACAAAAAGTATTTCGCCCGGGTGAAGCTTCGCCCGCCGGGCGATACCGATATGCGCGGTGATGCCAACGAGCGCCACGGCGGCGGCATCGGCGTCACTGACCCCCTCCGGTGTCCGATGGAGCCATCGCTGCTCGACGCAGGCTAATTCCGCAAATGTTCCCTGCCGACCCGAAGAACCCTGGTTGGAGCACCAGACGCGATCACCTGGTTTGAAACTCTCGACTCCTTCTCCCACGCGTTCCACCGTGCCGGCCATATCGTTCCCGACAATGTACGGGTTGGGCAACTCCACGCGCACCATGCCGGCGCGAACGTAGGTATCGATCGGATTCACCGCGACGGCGCCGACCTTGACCAGCACTTCGCCCGCCTTTGGCTCGGGTGTCGGAAGTTCGCCGTAAATGATTTTTTCCGGTCCGCCTGTTTCCTTGATGTAAGCCGCTTTCATTTTTCCGTAGCAGACGACGTAAGGAGGCTCTGATCAAGAACCAAAACCAGCGACCGCATTATCCCGGCACGTGTGCTATTTTCATGAATGAATATCACACCCGCCCTTTTTGAAGCCTTCCTCAAATGCCCGACCCAATGCTGGCTCCGGTCAACTGGCGATTCAGCCACGGGAAACACCTACGCCGAGTGGGTTCGTAACCAGAATGAGATTTACCGGGTTGCGGCAGCCAAGCGCCTGATCGCCGACACCCGCGCGGAGGACATCGATCCATCACTGGGTAGCGGCCGAGGTAACGAGGCTCAAACTTTCCAGGAACACCTGAAATCCGCCCAATGGTATTTTTCGATCGACGTTCACTTGCGCCCGGACGATATCCACCAATCCCGTAGCAGCCGACGTAAGGCTCATTCTACCGAGCCCCAACCTTCAACGCTCAACTCTCAACCAGCCGATCAGAGCCTCGTCACCTCGTCTGCTACGAATCCGGACGATGGCTCGCCTTCCACATCGCTCGAAACCTGTCTCCACGCCCTCGAACGCATTCCCTCCGCTGGCCGGGGCAAGGCGGCACAATTCATCCCCATCCGCTTCATCTACCGGAACAAACTCACGAAGGACGACAAACTGGTGTTGGCATTCGACGCACATGTGTTGTCCAAGACCCTTGGTCGCGATGTCGGTACTGGAAAAATCATCCATGGCGACCTCCGTGACTGCGCTCGTAGCAGCCGAGGTGACGAGGCTCAAACTAAAAACTCGGAAATTGGTCGGAGCCTCCTGACGTCGGCTGCTACCCACAAGGGATTGCACGAACCGCAAAGCGGGATGTCAGCCACACCCGGCCAGCCACAGCCACGGGTAACGAAGGTGAAGACCTCGGCCCTGACCAGCGAAGTGCGGAAGCGCCTCGATAAAATCGTTGCGCTGCTCTCAAACCCGACGCCGCCCGACCTTGTCCTGAATCGCCACTGCGGCGAATGCGAATTTCGCGACCGCTGCCGCCAGAAGGCGATTGAGACCGACGACCTCAGCCTGCTCGCCAACATGAGCGCGAAGGAACGGCAGAAACTCCGCAGCAAAGGCATCTTCACCGTCACGCAACTCTCCTACACGTTCCGCCCGCGCCGCCGCCCCAAGCGGATGCGCGACAAGAAGGAGAAATACCACCACGCGCTCAAGGCGTTGGCGATTCGGGAGAAGAAAATCCACATCGTCGGCAGCCCGGAACTGAAGATTGACGGCACACCCGTCTATCTGGATGTCGAGGGCCTGCCCGACCGCGATTTCTACTACCTCATCGGTCTGCGCATCGGCCACGGCGACTCCGCCGTCCAACACAGCCTGTGGGCGGACACCGTCGTGGACGAGGGGAAGATTTGGTGGGAATTCCTTGGCATCCTCGAAACCGTCGAGAAACCGGTGCTGATTCACTATGGAAGCTACGAGACTAACTTCATGAAGCAGATGTCGGAGCGACACGGCAGCCCAGAGATCGAATCAATCTCAGCAAAGGCAATCGCCTCAGCCATCAATCTGGTCTCGGTAATGTTCGCCCAAATCTATTTTGCCAGAACCTCAAACGGCCTCAAAGACGTCGCGGATTCTCTCGGCTACAGGTGGACCGATGAAGTTTCGTCCGGCCTGGAGTCCATAGCCTGGCGGTGTAAATGGGAGCACTCCTCCCAAGATAGCGCGAAAACATGCTTGTTGAACTACAACGCTCAAGATTGCGAGGCATTGAGCTTGGTAGCTCAAACAACAAACAATCTGGCAAGAAGCTCTACGACAACAAATGCGACTCAAAACCCTACAACAAACTTTGTCCGCGCTGACATTCCTAAACGGCCCGATGATCTGAAATGGGGTGACTTCAAAAGCTCTGTACCTGGGTTTGAAACCATAAATGCTGCAGCACATTGGAACTATCAACGGGAACGCATTTACGTGAGGAATCGCCCGACACCTGTAAAGAGAAAAAACAAAACTGTAAGAAAGAAAGGCTCTAAGGGCATCGAACTAGTAATTATCTGGCCCGTGCCTCTGTGCTGCCCCAAGTGCAATTATCCCATTCGCAGAAAAGGGCTCGTAAAGACCCGGACCGTCCAAGACCTTATATATGGCCGCAATAGTTTGAAGCGCCGTTTGGTTAAATATGTCTTCCGCACCTATCTCTGTCAGAATTGCCTGACTGTCTATGGTTTCGATGAACGCTTT
>CALBIE010000756.1 GCA_937893495.1 uncultured Verrucomicrobiales bacterium
AGTCGGCCGTTCAGCCCCCCCGCTGAAAAGGTGGCGTAATCTCCAGTGGCCGTGGTTTTGACGCAAATAGCACTTCTTAAAAGTATTTTCCGCTACAATTCGTGAGAGCGGTTCGTTACGGGCGGCGAAGCGACCTGAAGGTCGCGCTCCGTCCGCTGGCGCGCAGCTCTCCAGAGCCGCTGCCGTTCACAGAACGAGCCGGCCATGCCGATACGCAGGCCGTGCGCCGATTCCAAGCAGAGCCTCTTTTCCGGGACTGGTTCGGCCAAAGTATCTTTTTGTTTACCGGTCGCCCATCGCCCATCGCCCTTTGCACGCTGCTGCGACTCTGGAGAGTCGCGCTCCGGGGCGCGGGCTTCAGCCCGCTTCGATTCACGATGCGGAAGTGACCAATGGGAGTCGTTCCAGCTCAAACGAACGGCAACGACCCGAAGCGCTCAAAGCCGGTAGGCCGGGTGCCCTCACCTGGTGCCACTCGCGGGCGTCTCACCTGCAAAAGGCGGTGTGTCAGAGACCTCCGGCAAAGCCGGAGGCTTGTAAATTGTTATGTGAACCGCCCAAGGCGGGATTTTAGTTGAGCTTTCCATCGGGGGCAGGGTTTCTCTAGCTTTCGAACAGGTTGAGTTGATCCAATCGCTTATCTTCCTTCTCCTGTTCCACTATGTACTTTCGCACCGCCGCTTCGTCCCGTCCCACCGTCGAGACCCAATAGCCTCTGGCCCAGAAGTTCTGGCCCACGTAGTTGCGCTTCTTGCCCCCGTACACCCGCGCGATGTGAATGGCACTCTTGCCTTTCATATATCCCACCACCTGCGCCACCGAATACTTCGGCGGGATCGACACCAGCATATGCACGTGATCGGCCATTAGATGCCCCTCCTCGATCCGACTCTCCTTCTGCCGGGCCAGTTCGTGGAACATCTCTCCCAACTCCCGTCGCAACCGCCCAAAGAGCACTTTGCGACGGTATTTCGGGATGAAGATCACGTGATATTTGCATTCCCATTTCGTGTGTTTCAGATTTTCATAACTTTTCATTTGAGTTTCCTTCCGTAAACCTTGAGCAGTTCACAGAACCGAATTCTCAAACACTCCCGGAGCTGTCAAACTCCGGGAGTCCCCCAGCTAAGCTGGGGGGTTTCCTGTTGTTCTAATCGACGCGTTCGGTTGATTCACAAGCGGGTTGGGCAGGCGTGCGCCGCGTACAGGCGAGACGCCTGCGCTACCTGCTACAGACCGTTCCCTACTGAATTCCCTTTTCATCCGGAGAAGATTCTCGAAAGCTTCGGGTGTGGACTCCCCTGATACCAGCAATGCGCCAGCGGTCGTTGCTGATCTCATCGCCCGAGCCGAACAGGTCGGGGCGAGTGACATCCACTTACAGATGACCGGTGATGGACTCGCCGTCGCATTTCGATTGAACGGTTTGTTGGCACCGGTCGAGACCGTGGCGAAGCCGTTGGCCGAACAGGTGTTGGGCCGCGTGAAGTATCTCGCGAAGCTGCAAACCTGGCAGGATTCCACGCCGCAGGACGGGCGAATCGCGAAGGAGGAGGTCGGCGCGCGGCATGACTTGCGGGTCGCGACGTATCCGACCGTGACGGGAGAAAAAATTGTCATTCGATTGTTCACGCAGGCCGATCCACCGTCATTGGCGGAATTGAATCTGCCGCAACCGGCGCGGAACGAACTGGAAAAATTCCTCCGCCAACCCTCCGGCATGTTGCTGTTGACCGGCCCTGCTGGCAGCGGCAAGACAACCACGATTTATTCGTGCCTTAAATTTCTTCAAGAATTGGGTGACCGTCACGTCATCACGGTGGAGGATCCGGTCGAACAGGTGTTGCCGGGCATCATGCAGACGGATGTCAACGAAGCGAAGGGTCTGACGTATCCGAAGGCCGCGCGGCATTTGCTCCGGCAGGATCCGCAGGTGCTGGTGCTCGGCGAAATCCGCGACGACGAGACCGCGCAAATCGCGGTTCGCACCGCGCTGACCGGGCATCAGGTCATCACGACACTACACGCCGGATCGGTGGGCGCGGTGTTCGAAAGGCTGCGCGTGATGGTGCCCGATTGGAGCGCGGTGGTGAGTTCCGTGGCGCTGGTGTTGAATCAACGACTGGTGCGAACTTGCTGCGAGTCCTGCGCGGGTAAAGGTTGTGATTCCTGCCTGCAAACCGGGTTTCGCGGGCGAAGACCGATTGCCGAGTGGACTTCCGTAAACGATGAAACACGTGATTTGTTAGGAAATGGCGGTTCCGGCACCGTGAAGCCATCGGGCCAAAATCTGAGAGAGCAAGCGCTTGCCTTGTTGGAGAAAAAGTTTACAACTGAGGGCGAAATCCACCGTATCCTGGGCGCTTGACGTTGCGTAAATGGAGTAGCAGCCGACGTGAGGAGGCTCTGAGCAAAATCGGTTTGCCGAATAATAATGAGCCTCGTTATCTCGGCTGCTACAGATGTTCGAATTTTTGAGCGACTCGTCAATCGCGCACGCTCCATGGCGGCGATTTCACCACAACCAACCCGTTCGGAGGTCGAATGAAACTGGAAGAACTTGCGTTCGTGAACCAGCAACTCGCTGGGATGATTAACAGCGGCATGCCGCTGGAAGGCGCCCTGCGCGAAGTCTGCACCGGCATGGCGAAGGGCGGCGTGAAAGAGGAGTTATCCGCGCTCGAAGCCGATCTGGCAAAAGGCAAACCATTGGCCGACGCGCTGGGTCCGCGCAAGCTGCCGGACTTCTACAAATCCATGCTGGAGGTCGGCGCAAAGGCCGGCGACCTGCCGTCCATTCTCAATCTCCTCGCCGATCATTACAGCCGGATGAGCGCCACGTGGGAGCGGTTGCGCGCACTGATGATTTATCCAGCGTTGGTTTTGGGGCTGGCGTTTCTGCTGTCGCTGGCGATGGGCGTCATCATGACTGGTTTCAGGAAAATGCTTGAGCCGGACCTGGAGAACTGGGGGTCGTATCACCACAGCGGTTACAGTGCGTGGAACATGCTTTTCTACATCTGGGCACCGGCCGTCGTCCTGCTTGTGGTGGTTGTTTTGGTCGGCGTCGCGTTCAAATCCGTGTCCATCAGAAATCGATTCGAACACCTGTTGCCGGGCGTCAAGGACACGCGGCTCTACAACCTGGCATCGTCCTTGACGGTGTTGCTGAGTGGCGGCGTCACGCTTCCGGAATCACTGGCATTGCTGGAGCGGCTTGAGGGCAAAGGAATTCTGGCGGATGAACTGGGTGGTTGGCGCAAACAAATCGCCGATGGCAAGTCGGTGGTGCCGGTCGGCGGATATTTTCCCTCAACCTTTCGCTGGGTGATTGGCAACGCCGCCGACCCTGCCGCAGGATTCAAGCGCGCCGCGGAAATCTACTTTGGCGAGGCCCGCTACAAGCTGGAGATGCTGATGCATGCGGTGCTGCCGGTGTGCCTCGTCGTTCTGGGATGTCTGCTGGCATCACAGGCGTGGCCAATAATGAAAACGCTGATGAACCTGATGGACTGGTTGGGTGACTCCTGATTTCCTGAAGAATGAAAGCGTGTATTTACCAGAAGGTTTCAGTTGAAGTGGCAGGAGTGCGGCATTCATGCCGCGGAAGTGTCCTCTCGCGGTCGGGGACGACGCACGCACACCGCGTATCGACAACCCTCACCACTTCGTTTGTCAGAACTTCATTCTCAATTCCTCGCGCGCCAATTGTAATGTTCACGTTGCTGCGGCAGGAATGCCGCGCTCCCCGTGCATTGTCCGGTATCCCGGATTCCGGACACGTCGTTTTCATGCAACGTGATCCAAAGCGCCGACGAGCCGGCGCACTCCATAATCGACGACGTTTCGAGATCGAATAAGCCCGTGGAACCATTCTTCGCATCATCGAGCAGTGTGGACGAGGTCGTCATCCGTTATCTGACGAAGATGATCCTTTGGGGCATCGGGATCGCCTTCCTCGCCTGGGTGTTCGGCATCTTCCGCCGACCATTGCGCGAGCGGCATGAGGTGGAGTTCTTGATTGGCCTCATCGAAAACGCCCTGAAGAACGGACGCAACGTCGAGCGCGACATCGTTTCACTGGCGGACGGGCGCGACGAGTCGCTGGGGTCGCGTTTCTTCCTGCTCGCCGAATGGTTGCGAAAAGGCAGGATGTTTCCCGACGCGCTCGACAAGGTGGGCGGACTCGTTCCGCCGGGCATCCACGACATGCTCAATTACGGATTTCAGAAGGGGTGCTCGATCGTGTGCTGCCGGTGTGTCATCAGCGATTGCGCGACGCGGATGCGCGGCTCCACGCCGCGATGCGGGTGATTGCCGGTGGCGGCATCGGGTTGCTGATCTTCATGCTTCCGATTTTTACCATCCTTCGCATTTACGTCGTACCCAAGTTTATGGCGATCAGCGAGGACATGCTCGGCACCGCGACCGTGCCGCTTCTCGCGTTGTGGGATAGCCAGTTGCTGGCAATGACGGCGGCAGTGCTCGTCCTTGTTCTGGCGATTGCGCTTTATCTGTTCACCGACATCACACCCATCCGCACGCCGACACAATATCCGGCGAAGGGCCTCGGTGTCTCGGCATGGCTGGAATGGTTTCTGCCGTGGCGGCGCATGCGACTGGAGCGGGATTTCAGTGCGTTGCTCGCCGCCTTTCTGGATGCTGGCATGCCGGAGGAAAAGGCACTTCACGGAGCGGCGGATGCCCTGGGTAACCGCCATCTCTCACGCTTTATTGATCGGGCGATCGCGCGATTGAAGCAGGGCAAAACGATTACCGAGGTGCTCGATGGGTTGGATGAATCGGAGAAGTTCGCCTGGCGGTGGCGCAATGCTGCGCGCGCCGGGAAAGGATTCACCGAAGCGCTGCGCGGCTGGCAGGATTCTCTTGAGGCGCGGGCGTTCTTCAAGGAACAGGCCGTGGCGCAGGTGACCATGTCCGCGCTCATCGTCGCCAACGGCGCTTTCATCGCACTGGTCGGCGCGGGATTCTTTCAGATGCTGATCGCGGTGATTGACGGATTCGGACCATGAAGATCATCAGCCCAAACAGACGAAAACGGCAAATGATGGCCGCGTTGAACGCGGACCTGATGGTCGCCATCGGGATTCTCGCCGTGGCAGTTCTGCCGTTGAGCGTTTCGTGGATGGCCGAGGCCAAGGTGTTGCGCGGGCATTATTACCGGGCGGTCGCCATGCAGATTGTGGACGGGGAAATGGAAATCCTCGCCGCGGGAGAATGGAAATCGTTGGCACCGGGCAGTCGCGAGTATCAGGTGAAAGCCCGTTCGGCGAAAAGCTTGCCGGCGGGCAAATTCCAGTTCACACAAACCAACAAGATTGTGCGCCTGGAATGGATTCCGAATAAGCGCGGCAACGGCGGGCGCGTCGTGCGGGAGGTGGTGGTGAAATGAAGACGACCCGAAATCGTAGCGCAGGCGTCCCGCCTGCAAAAGTCGTGGCCCCACGCGAAACGCGTTCGCTCTTCCGATCTTCCGCACTTGTCAATCGAGGCTCCGGTCACGGAAAGAGGAAGTCTTCTCGGGCCAGGGAGAGACGCAAAATCAATCGCGAGGCAAACGGTATGGCGTCAGGTTTGTGCAGGCGGGACGCCTGCGCTACGAGCGGCCTCATGCTGGTCGAGTGCCTGGTTTACATCGCCGTCTTCACCGTGATCATGTTTCTCGCGTTTCAATCCTATTATCACCTGACGGCGGCTTCGAACCGGATGCGGGCGACGGCGGATGACATTACGAAAGTCATGGAAATAGGAGAACGCTGGCGGGCGGATGTGCGATTGGCGGTCGCCCCGGTATCCGTGGCGAAAAATGGGAATGACGAAGTCATCCGGATTCCCCAGGCCGATCGCGTGGTGGAATATCACTCGACAACGAATGCCAT
Source organism: uncultured Verrucomicrobiales bacterium (assembly GCA_937893495.1). Lineage (GTDB taxonomy): Bacteria > Verrucomicrobiota > Verrucomicrobiia > Limisphaerales > JAYPXF01 > CALBIE01. The sequence continues at coordinate 5,901 of CALBIE010000756.1, forward strand.
TTTGCGCCGGGCGGGAGATGGTGCCCAGTTGATACCGGTGACGGATCGTGTCAGCCGGAGTTCGTTTGAGAAGGATGCACGCAAACGGGCCACAGCATGGCGCTGGGAATTGGAGCTGCAGCCAAAGTACAAGGACACGCGCCGGAAGACCGCCATGACTTTTATCGCGGTGCCTTCGATGGAGGTGAAGCAATGAGACCGCGTTTGCAATCGATTAGCCGAATAGCGCGGCGCGAATCAGGTTCGGCCGCCATTATCGTGCTGGCACTGATGGCCATCATGGCCGTTTACCTCACCAGCAATCAACTGACGTTGCACAACTTGAAGCGCGATTTGAAACGAATCGAGGCGCAGCAGTTGAAGAAGTTTCAATTGCCCGCCCAAATTGACGGCAAAAAGGCGGGCAGACAGAAGTAGCCTCCCCCGAGATGAATACCGTCCAACCCGCCGACGAAGTTCCCGAGTTGGTGACGATTATCCAGCGGTCAACCCGATGTCTGCTGTTCGGATTGATGGCTTTGGTTCCTTTTCTTGGTTTGGCCTTTGGTCCGTTGGCGATGGTCGATTACGTCTTCACCCACCCGGACCGACCGGAGGTTGGGTGGAATCCGACGTCCGGGCGCCGCCGTGTCGGATTTTTTGTCGCATGGATCGGGTTCCTCTGCTCGATGATGTGGTTCACGCTGCTCATGGGAGAGCTGACAAGGAGCGAACCGAGCCAACTGCTTGCGATCATCGCTTTCGTGTTTTCGTTTTCCGTCATTGTCACGACCGCGTGGCTCACTGCCCGGATATTGCCATCGAACGCGCGTCTCCGTTTCGGGCGAAACGCCCCGACCACCGTATCGGCGTTGTTGTTGTGGTGTTTTCTGCTGACGCTTTCTGCGGATGGATTCAGTTGGATTGCCATCGTGCCGACCGTGGTGATAACGATTATCTATCTCGTCGCCGTGGCCGCCTACTTTTTGCTGATAATGTCGGATCGGATCCGGGCTGAGTGCCACCGGAAACCAATTCTGATTCCCGGCGTGATCGGTGGAGCCATACTGCTCGGGCTTGTCGGGCACTGGTTCAGTCAAATAGTGGACGTCTGGAAAATTGGAACCGTGCGGGTTAACTGGATGTTATTCATGATGTTCAGCCTGATGTCCTGCGTCTGCATCGCGCTGATGATTCCGCTGCTGCTCGATCGCGAACGCCGATTCGCGTTTCCAAAAAGCGCCCCCGAAAAACTCCTCTGGCTGCTTACGGCCACAGGCGTTGGATCGGTTTTGTTGATCACGCTGCTCGGCTGGGTGGAGTTTATCACCTTTTGACCGCGACGAGGCCATCAGCGAAGAGCAAATCGAAACGGCCGCTTCGTATTGCGCGCCAGCGTCTGGAGTGCGGTGTCTTCAGCACCGCTTTTCCTCGGGGCTCACTGCAATCCAAACGCGTTCGAGTGGGAAAACCAAACGCCCCCGCCACTTTTCCCATCCGTGGGTCGGCCTTGCCATCCGTGGGGAATCCCCTGCGGTTCATGGCCGGTGGGCAGGTCGAGAAGGAACAGAAAACTTCCCATGAACCGGATGGGATCTCTGCCACAGAGGAAGACTAAATCTGCGGCTTTCCTGAATCTGCGGTAAAATCAGTTCCAGGCCCCGATGCGCGACTTTGAAATCGGGGAATCTCTTCCTTATCCGTGTTCGTCCGTGGTTTACCCTGCACTCCGCCCTCGACGAGGCGGGGATTCGCTTCTATTTTGCCGGCGAATGAGTCTGGGCAATCAACCATTGGTCATCGCCGGGCGGGAGTTTCAATCGCGCCTGCTGACGGGCACGGGCAAGTTTTCCGCGCCGGAAGCGATGGCGGGCGCGCTCGCGGCGAGCGGGACGGAGATTGTCACGGTGGCGTTGCGGCGGGCGGATTTGACCGGTAAAAAGGATCCGTTCGCGAACATTCTGGAGTTTATTGACCCGAAGAAATACCTGCTGCTGCCGAACACGAGCGGCGCAATGAATGCGGAGGAAGCCGTTCGCCTCGCACGGCTGGCGGTGGCGGCTGGATTGCCGAATTGGGTGAAACTTGAGATTCATCCCGACCCGCGTTATCTGCTGCCGGACCCGGTCGAGACGTTCAAGGCCGCAGAGATTCTCGTGAAGGAAGGCTTCGTGGTTCTGCCCTACATCAATGCCGATCCGGTGCTGGCGAAGCGGTTGCAGGATATCGGCACGGCGACGGTAATGCCGCTGGGCGCGCCGATTGGATCGAATCGCGGCATCCGGACTCGGGACCAGATCGAAATCATCATCGAGCAGGCGATTGTGCCGGTGGTTGTGGACGCGGGACTGGGTGCGCCGAGTCACGCGGCTGAGGCGATGGAAATGGGCGCGGACGCAGTGCTGGTAAACACGGCCATGGCGGTGGCGAGCGATCCGAACCGGATGGCCCGGGCGTTCCGAATGGCGGTGGAAGCAGGGCGCGCGGCCTACGAGATGGGATTGGCTGAGCAGCATTTCACCGCGAAAGCGACCAGTCCGCTGACGGCGTTTCTCGACGAACCGGTCGCGGCTGCCAGTGGTCGGTAATCGGTAATCAATGAACCGAGCGGTGAATGGAAAACTTCAAACTCCAGATTTCAAATTCCAATCTGGAGCGTGCTCGCATCGCGCGGATTGGAGTTTGAAGCTTAAATGGAATTTGGATTTTGGTGCTTGGAATTTTGGCCATAGCCATTCGTTCGCGTATGCCGGCGCGATGGCGAATGGTTGAGGCCGCGGCCGGATCAACGATGCAAAAGACTCCTACAATTGAACTGAACCGGGTCCGGAGATTGGTCAAACAGTTTGCCGAGGCGCGCGTGTTGGTCATCGGTGACGTGATGTTGGATCGTTACGTGTGGGGCAGTGTCGGACGAATTTCGCCCGAGGCACCGGTGCCGGTGGTGGAGTTTCAGCGCGAGAGCTTTGTTCCGGGGGGCGCGGCGAATGTGGCGCGCAATCTGGCTTGCCTGAAGGCGAGCACGGAGATTCTCGGCATCGTGGGTAAGGATATCGCCGCGAAACAACTTCGCGAATCGCTCAAAGAGCACAGTGTGCGTCACGGTGGTCTGATCACCAGCAGCGCGCGCAGCACGAGTGTAAAGACACGGATCATTGCGCATCAGCAGCAGGTCGTGCGAGTGGACCGCGAGTCGCGCGGGGCCGCAGACGCCAAAACCACACAGCGGTTGCTGAAACTGGTTGAGAGCAGCCTCGACGAAATCGACGCGGTGTTGATGTGCGATTACGGCAAAGGCGTGGTGACGCAGGGATTGTTGGACGGTGTGCGGCATGCTTGTCGCGAGCGCGGTGTCTGGCTGAGCTTCGATCCGAAGCCGGTTCACAGCCTGCGACTGCATCACGTTTCATTGCTCACGCCGAATCGAAAGGAAGTCTTTGAACTCGCGCGGGTCGAGGATTGCACGCCATGCGAGAAGCCGCTGCGAGATGAGAATCTGATGCGAGCCGTCAAGGTGTTGATGGACGAACTGCAACCCGCGTTGTTACTGGTAACCTTGAGCGAGCTCGGAATGCTGCTGTGCCAGCGAGGGCACAAGCCGTTTCACATCCCGACCGTGGCGCGCGAGGTTTATGACGTATCCGGTGCGGGCGACACCGTGATCGGATCGTTCACCCTGGCGGTCGCAGCAGGCGCATCCCCGTTGGAGGCGGCGATTATTTCCAATCACGCGGCGGGCGTCGTGGTCAGCAAAGTAGGCACGGCGACGGTTTCACCGACGGAACTCATCGCGAGCTTTGAACACGAGGATTAAAATTGGGCGCGAAGCACAAAGCAGTCTTTCTGGATCGAGATGGGACGCTCAACGAAGAGCGCAAGTACCTGAGCGATCCGGATAAACTCGTGTTAATTCCGGGTGTAGTGGAGGCGTTGCGGCAACTGCGGGATGCGGGTTTCCTGTTGTTCGTGGTGACCAACCAATCCGGAATCGGACGGGGCTATTATACCATCGACGACATGCACCGCGTGAACACTCGGCTATTAGCAATCCTGGAAAAACAAGGCATTGAGATTAGCAACATCTATTTTGCGCCGGAAGCTCCGGAAAATCCAAGCCGGGGACGAAAACCATCGCCGCAATTCCTGCAGGATGCTCGGGACCAATTCGAGGTGGATCTTAGCCGCAGCTTTATGATCGGAGACAAAGTGAGCGACGTCCGATGCGGAGAAAACGCCGGCGTCGCCGCGAGCATTCTGGTACGCACGGGATACGGAGCCGAGCATGCCGAAAAACATTCTTCGAGCCTCGCGACGGCGACAATTGTTCCCGACCTGTCTGCGGCAGCCCTTTGGATACTCGCTCAATGAAAGTGGCACAAAACGGCTTTCCCCTTGAAGGTCAGACACTTGCGAAACACCGTGAGCTGCACTGGCTCAGTTTCACCTTGAAGAAAACGGACATATCCGGCATAACCCATAGATTGTCTGGGCCGCTGACACAGTGAAATTCGGCAGAGCGACTCGATCAATTTAAATCCACCGTGAAATTAAATTCGAAATCAATACCAGCCGGGCAGATACGCGAATTCCAATGGATGATTGTAATCGCCCTTTCGCTGACGTGCTGGACCAGCGCTCCTGCCGAAGCGCCGAGCTACCGTTGGGCGTCGAGGGCAGGAGGAGAGCATTTTGATTACGGAACCAGCGTCGCGGTGGACAATTCCGGAAACACCTACTTGACTGGATATTTTAACGGTCAGTTCGCATTTGAAGAATTTACCCTGGAGGGCAAGGGGGAGTCTGACATCTTTGTCGCGAAATTGGATCGTCTGGGAAAGGTCCTGTGGATTCGGCAGGCCGGCGGATTAGCCGATGATTTTTCCCGCTCTGTTGCTATTGACGACGTGGGGAACGTGTATATTGCCGGGTCATTCCAATCCCCGGAAGTGGATTTCGGCGGTGGCATCACGGTCAAGCGACAGAGCGATCAGGCTATCTTTGTGGCCAAGTATGACCCCGAAGGCAAACTATTGTGGGCGCGCGGAGCCGGCAGCGGGCCGGGCGGAACAGCCAATGCAGTGACAGTGGATAAGGAAGGCAACGTCATCATCGTCGGATATTTTTTCGGACTGGGCGTGTTTGAAGATTTGACCGTCAAGAACGCCGGCTATGTGGATGTGTTTGTGGCCAAATATGACGCCAACGGCGGATTAATCTGGGTTCGGCAAATCGGAGGCCATTCCGACGATATCGCCTCAGCAGTGACGGTGGATGAACAGGGAGCGATCTACCTGACCGGAGCTTTTTCCGAGGAAATGCGCGTCTCGGCGAGGACCCGATTAGAAAGTGCCGGACTATTTGATGTTTTCCTGATCAAGCTGGATGCGGAAGGTCGAACGGTATGGGCGCTTGCCGAAGGCGGAACAATGAATGACGTTGCTTACGGCATTCAACTTGACCCGGCCGGCAACATTGTGATTACCGGCGGCTTTGCGGGATCTGAATCGTTCGCCTCGGAATACCGCTTGCACGCTGCCTACCGAAAGCCGCGCAAGAAGTACACGTGCGCCAAGTTCAGCGGGAAGAAACTCTGGAGTGAAGGCGGTTCCGACGTTTTCGTCGCCAAGTACAACCCGGCTGGCCGAATGATCTGGGCTCGCAATGTCGGCGGCAACAAAAAGGGCGCGCCCGAGGCTGGCTACGGGATGGCTATTGATGCGCTGGGCCACATCCATGTCGTCGGCACCTTCGCCGGGAGGGTTCTGTTCGGAAATAATGTGCTTATCAGCATGGGAATT
>CALBIE010000757.1 GCA_937893495.1 uncultured Verrucomicrobiales bacterium
CAATGAATATTGAAAAAATCCCGACCGGGCAGGGCAGCAATTCCATCGGTTGGCAATCCCGTTTGATTCGCCAAGTTTCAAGCAAGCAATGGAAACAAAACGCCCCGACTCTCGTTGAGGAAAATCGAGGCGGATGATTGAAAATGGTCCGTTTCTGGAATCAAACCAATGCGGCAGGATACTTTTCAGCGAGTTCTTTGCGAACTTCCATCAGGATCTTGCCCAGCTTGTTCTTGCCGGAGCCGTCGCCACCATCACCCCAATAGTCGTTATCTGGCGAACACTGGACGATGGGCTGAGTGCCGGTCGCTAACAGCTTTTCACGGAGAGGCTCGTTTTGGGCGAATTTTGCCTGCACGACTTTGTGCATGACTTTGTCCTTAACGGCATCCCAATCCGGGCGGCGAGAGTCAGATCGCTCCTGACTCATTCGCACTATTATCGACGCGGAGCGGTAGCGGAGAAACTCTTCGTCGAATTGGCCTTTTTTGAACTGACGAGCCTGATAATAATGCTCGGCAGTTGGCCAGGTCTTGCCTTCCAGTGACACCGGGTAGGCGGCAAAATTTGAGAAGTATCCGTTTTTGTCACTGACTCCAGTGAATTTAATGGGTCGCTGTTCTTCGCTCATACACAATCGTCTGACAGTTAGGGGTGGCGTCATCCTGGCGCCACCATCATTTAGTTTTCAAGTGCCTCAGTCGAAGTCATAGTCGCCGCTCTTCTGAATCGGAGACTCTCACTCGACCGGTCATCGGATTATCCGGCAACGTCGATGATACTACCCAATTCCCTTCAATTACGCACCAAAAAACTTTTGGACCGGGTGAAAAAAGCAAAACTTTGTCTGAAAAACCAAGTGATTATGCCAATTCTCCGGCAAATCCACGTTTCAAACTTCAACCGTTTCCCGCTCAAGGGAACGTTCAGCGGAGTTCAGGCTGCCAAGTCGAATACCGTCTTTAATGCCGTTTTTCTCTTCGAATTCCTTGCACCAACCCTTTATTTCTGTGCCGTTGAAAATCTTGCCCAGAACACGGCGAAGCAAGCCTTTTAGATTTTGATCCTGCAGGCCGCGGAGACATCGAATGCCTTCTTCTTTGTAGGTTTCGAGTAGAATGGTGGCCCGCTCAGTGGCTCCGACTTCTTCGTAAAGTGCCTCGATTCGCTCGGTATTCCATCCGGTTGGCACTTTTCGTTGCCAGATTTGCGCCAAAACGTCTTTCTGGTCGCCCTTGGCCTTTTCGTGGGCAATGGCCAGTAACAGGCTCGGTCTCAAGCCCTCGATGTCGTTGGTGTCGCCATCAGTTCCGAGGTCGGAAATGTCGTCACGAATCTGGTAGGCGATCCCGAGCGCTTCGCTGTATTCCGTGATTGTTTCCGCACATTCCGTGTATTTCTCAAGGTCGGCATAGATTGCCCCTATTTGGAGCGAAACTTCAAACGCAGGCGCGGTCTTTTTGCGGAATATTTCGAGAACTTGACGACTCGCGAGCGGTTCCGGATTTCGCGCCCAGCAGAGTTCCGCCCCCTGGCCTCGGCATAGCTCCCGTTGACCCCGCGAGGCCACCGTTACCATCGCCGCTATCTGGGCAGCGGTAACCCGGGTGGTGGCCAGCAACCGATAACCCTCACCGATCAGCAAATCACCGACATTCAGAGCCACAGCGACGCCATAAGCTTCGTGAAGAGTCTTTTCGCCGTAACGCTCGGCATCTTCATCCTCAATATCGTCATGAATCAGCGATGCTTTGTGGAAACATTCGACGGCAATCGCAATCTTCTTGATGTCCTCGGGAAGCGGCTTGTTGGTGTCTTCCCGCAAAGCCTGGAATGCGGCGATGGCCAGAAATGGACGCCATCGTTTTCCTGCGCGGCCCAGCCATTCACGGGCAATCTGCTCGGTCTGACCTTCGATGCTGCCCATGATTAGGTCCAACGAAGCCGGGGTGAACCAGAAATCGACATCCTCGCGAAGTGAACCAAGGTCAAGACGGCGTGTCTTGTCGTCACTGGTCAGGTGGATGTAATCCCACACCCAGTCGAGATCGACGGTGGTGTTGATGCAGTCATCCTGCAAAAGCGGCACGGCGACGCCCGGAATAGCCGCGGCTTCCATATAGGGAAACGCCCGCTCCAGCACGCTGACGCAACTGACCCCGACAATCGCTTCAATTTTCCCGGTTTGTATGAGGGACATCACGATTGCACTACCCTCTGCCACGAGCGTGGCGTAACCCAGTTTTTCGGCCTCGCCCTGAAGGTCTTGAATCGTACAGAGGCCGCAGGTTTTGCAAAGCAGGCCAAATTCATCAAAGGGAGCAGGACACTTGTCTTCGACTCGCAGGCATTTCGGTAGCAGCAACAGCCGTTTCTCGTAAGGAACACTCGCTAACTGCTCTCTCCACATCTCGTTATTGAGCAGTACACCAACGTAATCCCGGTAAGCCGGGTCCGTGCCGCTCATCTCAAGCAACTTGTCTGCATGCTCTTTGAGTTGATCGAGTGGTTGGGGGGGAACCGGGTTGAACT
>CALBIE010000758.1 GCA_937893495.1 uncultured Verrucomicrobiales bacterium
GCCATGAATTGAAAATCGGGAGGTGGAGAGACGATGTTCTCAGTTCCACGACGGACTACCACCACCGTGGCTCCGCATCGCGAGCGAATTTTCAGACCCTTGATGCTCTTGCCAATTACAGGTGATTTTGGTGCGACGTGAACAGTGGACAACTCGACTTGATCGAGCAGGGCCGGGAGTTCGCGTTGTTGCTCCGGTTGGTGCGCGTGGCTGGGGAGTTCCCGTTCCAGCGTATGACGAATCGCCGCCTGGGCCTTCGAATACACTTTTATGAAAAATGCCTTCAGAAGTATCGCCACCGTGGCGGTGAGGATCAGGAAGGTAATCAGCACCTTGGTGGGCGGTAACAACGCGGAGGTCAGCAGGAGAAACAGCAAACCAATCATGATGATGCCGGTGAAGAGGATGGTATTCGAAAGCATAGCCCGGCTGCTCAGTTTCGCTTTGGGTGCCGTGCCGGAAGGGATCGCGAGCTCGGATATCATCATGCTCAAAGCTTCGAGCTTTCTTAACGCCGCGATCGTGATCGGGAGGCTGAGTAACGTGGACGCCATCCACAGGGCGGTGTTTTTCCCTCCTACCCATTCCGGTAGTTTTTCCAACCACGGCACGGGTCGCGTGCTGAGGTACACCGCAAGCAAATATACTGCGGCAAGGAGAGCGAGGTTGATGCCAATCTGAAAAATAATTCGCCGAACCATTTGCCGGGCGACGTTTTGCTTTCGCTGGTTCCATACCTGCCGAATCCAGTTTGTGTAATCCTGCTGGTAGTTTTTTAACACAGTTGGCGCGATGCGATCATGCAGGTGTACCAGTTTCTCGGAATACTTGATGAAATAGGGTGTCAGCAACGAAGTCGTCGCCGAGACGGTAATCGCGATGGGATAAAGAAAATGGCTGGTCGCCTCAAGTGATACACCCAACGCCGCGATGATGAAGGAAAACTCACCAATCTGCGCCAAGCCAAGTCCGACGCGAATTGCCACGGCGCGATCATATCCAGCCACGAAGCTGCCAAAGGAACAGGCGAGAATCTTTCCGATTACGATGGCTAGAGAAATCGCAATGACTGGCCCGATATGCTCCCGGATGATTCCCGGATCGATCAATAGACCAATTGCGACAAAAAACACCGCGCTGAACATGTCCCGCAACGGCGTCATGAGCCGCTCAATTTTGTGGATTTCATCCGACTCGGCAATCAGCGCGCCGGCGATGAACGCACCGAGGCCGACACTGAATTTCAACTCCTCCGCCAGCAATGCCAGGCCAAAACAGAGGCCGAGAACTGAGATTAGAAGCGTCTCGTCACTCTTGAAGGTGGAAACAAAATTGAGCAACCGTGGAATCACCAGCAATCCGAGCACGACAATGGCAACGAGGAATATCGCGAGGCGACCAATGATACCCAGAATGGAGCTGAACTCGAGCGTCCCGCTGGTGGCCACGCCGGAGAGCCCCGCGATCAAAATAATGGCAATGATGTCTTCGGCGATGAGAATGCCGAAAATCACTTCTGCAAATTTTTCGTGCGATTTTTTCTGCTCGGCCAATGTTTTGGCGATGATCGTCGTCGAGGAGATCATCATGATCGCGCCGAGGTAAACGCAGTCCATGGTCTCCCAGTCAAACCATTGGCCAATCTCGTAGCCGATGAAAAACATGAAAGCTGTTTCGATCGGTGCGACGATGAAGGCGGTTGAACCGATCTTGCGAATCTTGCGAAAATTGAATTCGAGTCCGATATGAAACAGCAGAAAGACAACCCCGAGTTCCGCCAGTGTCTGTACGCTTTGCTCGGAAGCGATCAGCGGTGTCGGCAGGACGTTTGGTCCGATGAGAACACCCACCAGAATGTAACCCAACACAACGGGTTGCTTGAAGTGTCGAAGGATGATCGTGACCAGACCGGCCACGAGCATCACGACCGCCAGGTCTTGCAGGAAATGAAGTTTGTCGGCTCCGTGTTCCATCGGCTTAACCGGCCTTCTCCGGCTCGACGCGACTCAATAACTCGCCAGTGGCCAATCGGGAGCGCACGAGCGTTCCCGGTCGGGTATCATTCACCTGCCGGATGACCGCACCGGTGGTCGCATCGGTCGTAATTGAGTAGCCACGATTCAACGTGTTCAAGGGAGAAAGCAATTCCAGTCGCGAGACGGTGCCGGATAACTGATGGCCTGCATTGCGCAGCCCGGTTTGTGCTCGTTCGAGTAAACGATTCGCAAGGTCCTCCAGTCGCTGACGCTTGAGCGCCAGGGATTTCCGCGGGCGAATCGTGGCCAGGCGACTTCGCAGATGGCGTGTCGTTGTCAACGATTCCCGCAGCCGGACCTGGAGGTTGCGGCGAATAGCCTCGGACAGATCATCAAGGCGTTGCGCGTGCTCATTCAATCGTCTGCGCGGATGCGCAAGTGTCAGGCGATGAGTCAGCGTCTCAAGATCATCCTGCCTGTTTTGCAACGAGGAACGCAATAACACGGCGAGGCGGCCTGGGGCGCTAATGATAAATTCGCGGGCGGCAAATGTTCCTTCGGTAATCAATTCCGCCCCGGCGCTTGGCGTGGCGGCACGAAGATCCGCCACAAAGTCGGCGATGCTGAAATCAATCTCATGCCCGACGGCGGATACCACCGGACTCTCCGATGCCGCAATCGCGCGGGCAACCACTTCTTCATTGAACGACCACAAATCCTCCAGACTTCCGCCTCCGCGTGTGACGAGGATGAGATCCAGGCGCCCCGCCGGTGGACGAGATTTCATGAAAAACGCATTCAACAATTCAATCGCCCGCGCAATTTCCACGGCCGCTCCATCCCCCTGCACACGGCAAGGAGCAAGAATGATTTCCAATCCCGGTTGCCGTCGTTCGATGACGTGCAGGACATCGCGGATGGCCGCGCCGGTTGGCGAAGTGACCAGACCGATGCGTTGCGGATAACGGGGAATCGGTCGTTTGCGTTCTGCTTCAAACAAACCCTCCGCCTGAAGCTTTTGCTTGAGCTTTTCAAACGCCAGTTGAAGCGCGCCAATGCCCTGAAGTTCCACGGCCGAGACAATCATCTGATATTGCCCGCGCGCTTCGTAAACGGTGATTTCGCCGTTGATCAAAACCTTCTGACCGTCCTCCAGCAAATGGCGATGGGTGACTCGCTGTCCTCGAAACAGCACGCAACTGAGTTGGGCGCCCGCGTCCTTGATTGTGAAATAGATGTGCCCGGATGCCAGCGCGCGAAAATTTGTGATCTCGCCGGAAACCCAGACCTCGCCGATTTCGCGAGTGAGCAGTCGCTTGATGTCGGTGGTCAATTCGGAGACCGAGCGAATCGTGCGGGCCGGTTCATCTGCGGCTGGCGGCATCGATGTCGCCGGTTCAGCATTCGCGAACAGTTCGCCAAACTTCCACTGTGATTTTGCCTTGCGTGGCACGCAACGGAGTATGAGGGAGGCGCGTGGATTTGTCAGGCAATATGGGGTTTCACGATTTTGGAATCTGATTGCAGCGAGGGCACTGGCGTCGTGTTCGGAATTCTTTGTGCGCCCAAATACGAGTAAAAGTGAAGGGTAATCCGCCGGCTCTGCCGGGGGACTCTCGAAGTTTGACAGTTTCGGGAATAGCGAGATGGAGGAGGAGAGGGAGGCCGCTAGCCCGCTTATTTCACACCCAAACATCGCGATGCGGCGTTGCGCCCGTAGCGCAGGTTTCCAAACCTGCCGTATCGCGGATTTCCAAATCCGCGGAGTGTACATTGCCCGTAGCGCGTTGGAAGGGCATGCAGGTTTGGAAACCTGCGAGACAGCAGACTTGGAAGTCTGCGCTACTTTCTCGCGCTCCGCACGTGTGTGAAATATGCGGGCCAGGGTGGTCCTTTAGGCAAGGTCGGCAGAGTTCGAACGACCGGGTGAGTGTCGGGATCTTATGGACTGCGGTGGCAGAGCCCTGAAGGGGCGTTGACACCGCTTTTGGGCGTGAGTGGGTCGGGCGAATCGTATGATGGAAATCGGACGTCTCTGCAGTGTCCATGGATGCGTAAGCCACAGGTTGCCCGCTGCAGACAAAACGATTGTTGACCACCCCAAGGAAAGCGGTGTCGGCGCTTCGCTCTGCCACCGCAGTTCAAAAAGGTCCCGTTTCAATTCCGGCCAACGGGGTGGTCTGAGGCCCGAAGGGCCGTGCCACCTCCCGCAAGGCTCTGGCTCTGCCCTGTCCGTTACCCACAAATTCGGGCTGAAAGCCCGTGGCAAAATGTGGGTAACAGACCGCCCCGGGGAGCGCTGGAGCGTATCTGTTCCAGGCAAAGCGGTGCTGAAGACACCGCACTCCAGACGCTGGCGCGAAAGACGAGGCGGCCGCTGGGTCGCGCCAGCGTCTGGAGTGCGCGCGTGTTTACCGCCGCTTTCCCAACCAGGCCACCCCCCGCCTCACGCGCCAATGCCTGCCCGACGGTCACAATCCCTTGGCGGTTCTTAAACGAACCTCCAAT
>CALBIE010000759.1 GCA_937893495.1 uncultured Verrucomicrobiales bacterium
ATGACGAAGAGGATTACGTTCATCGCATTGGAAGAACGGGTCGGGCGGGAAAGACGGGCAAGGCCGTCAGTCTGGTCGTTGGCCGGGAGATTTATCTGCTGGAACGGATTCAGCGCTACATCAAAACCCGCGTGCAACGCGCTAAGGTTCCTTCCCAGGAGGAAGTGGAAAACACCCGCATTGATCTCTTCTTCGAGAAACTGAAGCACACGCTGGAGAGCAAGGAATTCACTTCTCACGACCACACCATTCAGCGTTGCCTGGATGCCGGGTTTTCGAGCACGGACATTTCCAGTGCCCTGCTCGATATGATTCTTCAGGACTCCGCGCGCCAGGGTGAGGAAATCCCCGAAGACCGATCGCAACGCCCGCGCTACGAAGAAAATCGCCGCCCGACGGGAAAAGGGGAAGATTCAGATCGTCGCCCAGGCCCCTCTCCCTCGCGTGCTCCGGTTCGCGAGCAAAGGCAGAGGACGCTCCCGCAGGTGTCCGATCGCCGGGTCAGGATGTTTGTGAATATCGGAATGGTGGACGAGGTGCAACCGGGCCAGATTGCCGGTGCCATCTACAACACGTCCGGCTTGCCACAAGGAAGCCTGGGAGCGATCTCCATCTTTGAGCGCAGCAGCTACGTGGAGATTCCAGAGGATTTCGTGGATCAGGTTATCAAGGGTGTCGAAGGAACCGTTTTACGGGGCCGCCGCTTAAGAATGGACGTCGCCGAACGACCGGGAGCGCGGCCCGATTTCAAATCCGGTCCTCGAACGCCTTCAAAATCGGATGCGCGTTCAGATTTTCAAAAGGACGGCAAGCCGGCGCAACCGACGGACAAGAAACGTCCGTTCCACAAAAAGAATCGCAAGGACAAAGACAAGGGGAAGCCGCAACGCCTCAAGCGCAAGAAGAAAGCGTAAAAGCTCCATGCCAGTCGCGGCGGGCCGTTGAAAAATCCACCGCTCGTAGCAGCCGACGTAAGGAGGCTCACACAATATCGGGCGAAGGAAGTCAGAGCCTCCTTACGTCGGCTGCTACATTTAACCGGCTGGCAGGAGGACGGTGGCAATAGACTTCGGAAAAACCTGGCTCAATATTTTTACCGATCTCGCATGGAATCTCCTTTGCGGGGTGGCGGGGCCTGCAACCAGACATAGAGCATATCTCCCAAATCACGCAGCGGTTTCAACGCTTTGTAAAATGGCGAGTAAACCAACCGAAGCCGCATCACGGATAAAAACATCACCAGCGAATTGCGGAAAAACGAAGAACTCACTTTGCTGCCCAGCTTATCGGTCCATTCGACCGCCACTTCGAGAATCACAAAATTCGCGTGCGTGAGGGCGTAGAGCAGATTTACGTCGAAAGAGAGATCCGCGATGCGCAACTGGTGATGAATCTTTTCAATGGCCACGCGACGGGCAATCTTGGCCGGACACTGGGTATCCCTGATGTTCATCCAGAACAGCAGTTGGACAATAAAGTGAAAACACCGGCTGGCAAATTGGCGGTAAAACGGCTGAGCGCGGTGCAGCACTGATTCCGGCAACCAACGTGAACCGATCACGCAATGCGCTTCATCGCATCGCTTGATAAGTTCATGAAAGGCTGAGGGAGGCGTCGCGCCGTCGGCATCGACATAACCAATCAAGTCAGCGATTGGTGCCAGCCGCAGCCCTTCAATGAGCGCTCCGCCCTTCCCGATCGGCGCGGCGATGTCGTCCACTTTGACTTCCGGAAACTCCTGACTGACTTTCCGCACAATGCCTAATGTGTTGTCCGTGCAGCCGTTGAGCACGACGAGCAATTCAAATTTCCCCGCGTAATTTGCCCGAAAGTACGCTGCGTAATCACGGAGAGTCTGCTCGATGCGCTCCTCCTCGTTATAGGCCGGAATCAGGAGCAAGACACTTTGCGGTTTCTTCGGCACGCGGCGTGATTAACAAACGACACTCCCGGTGGCAAGTCAGGCAATTCGCTGAGTTGGTAAAAGCAAATAACTTCGGGTGGAAGCGGAGTCCCGTAAGAGCGATCTCCCGAAAGGTATCGACCCCACCTTCCAGTCGGTTGGATTTGGACAGGAACGCGTCGTATCGCTAACCAAAACAGTATCTCTTTCACTGAAGAAAACGGCTCAAATCATCTATCTGTTTCCGGTGACGCCAATTCTCGATAGTTGCTTACGATTCTGAGCAGTAGCTGAACAATCGATTCGCTCGAATCAATCCCGGGATTGAAGGCTATCAGGGTTCCTCGATGATCATCAATTTCCAGAATCGCGTGGGTTTCAGGCAATATTTGAGCACCATCAATTCCAATCATTCGGGCTGCTGAACGCCATTTCGAGCGCCCTATCGATATACCGGAATATCCTGGAAAACTTCTTGAACACGTAATCGTTCCGACAAAATCGTTGGTTTTAATGTACTTGCTCTCGATTGAAGATCCTGTAAATCGGGCCTGAATATCCGTTTTACCGGTTTCCTTCAGCACCGGCATTTTGCGAACCCCGGCAGAATTCCTGGCCGCGTTGAAAATCAATTCTGTTCCTGCTTCAAGCGTAATCAGCAATCCGCCTTCGGCTACGAAATCCATCAAACGCCAATAGAGCTCAGGACACACGACCCCATTTCTATCCTCACCAGGCGATCCCAAAAGAATGATGACATCAAATTCGGAAGGTCTCTCCGCTGGCAAGTTCCATGGGTTCCCCAAGGCAATGCTGATGGGAGCAAATGCGGCGAGTTTTATCGCAAGAGTCCTCGGCAGGGTGCTGGGCATCATAGCCAAATCAATCACAGCCACCTTGATGGAAATCGGGATAGTATTTTCGGGAGAGATGGTATTCGCTTTCCAACCTCGAAACGAGTGAGATAGCACAAACCTATCCTGAAGAAATTCCTGCAAAAGAAGAGCCAGATTCCACCTTCTCTCTTTACTCGAATCATCGAGCCCCTTTCGATTGACAGTAAATTCCAAAGCCCTTGAGTCCGGTAATTTATCGGCGGCCCAAACCAGACTTCCTCGCACAAATTCATTTGTTGAAAAACTGGTCACAAACTTCGGATGGCCTGTTTTGGCAGACTTGATAAAGTTTAGAGCAAAATCATTTTTATGTTTCGCACGAACGATTCCACTTGCTGTTTTCGACCTATCTTGTGCCTGCCAATACCCTTCCCTCAGCGTGACGATCCAATTTGGTATTGTGCTCTGCAGGAAACCCCACAGTCCAGCAAGCGCCTTTGGCACCACAATTCCGTTACCCTGCTGCATGAATCTGAACTCGTATCTGTCTGGATTAAAATGTGAGACGGTCTTGGCCTTTTGAAATGCCGTGAGTGCCTTTT
>CALBIE010000760.1 GCA_937893495.1 uncultured Verrucomicrobiales bacterium
CTCGGTTTTCTTTAAATCCACCTTCATCCCATACTGAATCAGCCGTTTGGAAAGTCGATTAAATTGGGCCTTTGTTGGTTTTTTCAACATGGCCTGACCGGTCTGAAGAAAACCGATGATCTCTTCGCCCATGCGAACCGGGACGGCCGAGTCACATAATCCGGCGAAGCAGGTGACGGTCTTGGCCTGGGCGGTCGTATTGCTGGTCAGTTCCTCCTGGACCTGAAGGCAGGCCGCGCAAGTTTTGTTGGTTTGCGCCATCAAAGAGCAGAACGGATTCTCGTTCTTGCGATTATTCTGCACCAGATTCCAAACCTGCATCGGACGGAAAGCCAGGGGTAACCCAGTCGCTTCGTGGAAAGCCGCTTCGTAGTCCTGATAGATCTGTGTCTGCGACAGATGCTGAATCAGAGATTTGTTTTTCTGTGCCGAATCGGCCATGACTTGAAAATAGGCGGCTGAATATGAGGCAGCAAGAAGCAAAATAGGGCCAGAGGCTGCCAAACAACGGAAAGTGCAGAGTTGCTTTAACCAGATAGTTTCTGACCGTGGAATTGTACACGGTTAGCTCAGATCCAACGGGATCGCGCGAAAGTCACCCGTTTACGAAGGGATTGTCCAGCAAATGGCTTTCGGCAATGCAGGCGTGTTCAGTGCAAAGCGAATTCGCTGAAGGCAGCACGATTTTTCGTGCCGGAGAACCGGCCAACCGGTTTTATCTGATTCAATCGGGCCGCATCGCTTTGGAGATTCCGACCGAAGCGCGAGGACCCTTTCTGGTCGAAATGCTGGGGCCCGGTGACGTGCTTGGCTGGTCGTGGTTTTTCAAGCCGTTCGTGTGGCAGTTCAGTGCTCGTTCCGTCGAAAAGACCTCGGTGCAGTGTTTTTACGGAAAACGATTGCAGGAGTTGTGCGAAGCTCAACCGGAATTTGGCTATGAGTTCCTTAAGCGTCTATCTGAAGTCATCGTCAGGCGCCTTTCGGTTACCCGGCGTCAATTGAAGGAGGTCTCTGGCATTGCGCTACGCTCTCAGCAAGAAGCGATTCGTCTGGCGTGTGGCGATACGCGGCCGAAGAAGATTCCCAAATTGGCGAATTGTCTCGCTTCGCCACCGCTGGATTTCTAGGGCTTTTCCGCTGTCTTCGGCTTCAATAAGGACACGTAGCCCCGTTCCTTGCAAACGATGGCATCGATCGAGTATCGCCCCGCGCCGGCAAACATCAGGGGAAGGAAGATGGCGGCGTAGAGCAGGGGAAGTTCTTTGTTGGCAAAGGGATCGTTGCCGTGGATGGCAATGGCCGCGACCAGCATGGTGATTACCAGGGGAATGACCACGACGCGCGTTCCGATTCCAAGAATGACGGCGAGCGAGCAGAAAAATTCCGCAAACACGACGAGGGCGAGACTCATTGGGCTGCCGACTCCGATGGGATCGGGGAATTGGTCGGACATTTGTCCAAATCCCATCAGCTTGCTCCAACCGTGAGAGAGCATCATTCCGCTCGGAACGACTCGAATGATGAGCAGACCGATGGAGGTGCCAATACAGTGGTCACCCGGATTGAGGATCTTGTCTTTGAGCGTCATAATGTGTGTCGGGCAGGCTTTCCCGCCTGCCGGTCCTCGGCGCTTTCCAGCACCAAGTTCATGTTTTCAAGATTGACGCGTTTCGCCACTCGGAGACCGGAATTTTCGCGCCGCGTTCAGGCGGGTAATCGCGAGTGGGTCCCGTCACAGAACGGGGCGTTGCCCGTGTGCTTGCACTGGCAGAGGAATGCTTTGCCATCCTTGTCCGCAGTAAAGGCTTTCGGCGCAAAATCGCTACCCGAATGAGAGCCGTCACAGAAAGGTTGATTCTTCGAATTTCCGCACGTGCAGAAAAAGTATTGTTTGCCGGCTTCGAGTTCGACGCCGATGGGATTGCGGGCTGCAATAGTTGGTTCGCTCATGTCAATGTGTTGTTGTGATTGATTGGGAGTATTGGAGAATCGAATTATTTCAACCAAGCCGGAAAAGGAGCAGTTCCGTTTTCTCGGTCGCGGAGATGGTAAACCCATCGGGAGAATCTTCAATAGCAAGTCCGTCCGCCTTGCCAAGCGTCGTATTGAGGACGGATATTCTGCCGTTGACGACTTGTATCCATGCGTGAGGTGAGTCCGGGGATGCCGGAACCGCCAGTTCATGGTTTGCATCCAGTTTGCCAAAATAGATCTCTGCGCTCTGTCGAATCGCCGTTGACCCATCCCGTCCATCGCCCGAAAAGAGCAAAGTGAGCGCATTCGCGGGCGCTTTGTCAGCAAGCGGTTTCTCGGCATAGCGGGGTTCACCGCCGGATTCGTTTGGCAGCATCCAGACCTGGTAGAGTTCCGTGCGATCTGTTTTCGATGGATTAAATTCGCTGTGCCGCACACCGGAACCGGCACTCATGTATTGCAGATTGCCGGCCGTGATGATCGAACCATTGCCCATGCTGTCGCTGTGCTCCAATTCACCTTCCATCACGTAGGTGAAGATTTCCGCGCCGCGGTGAGGATGGGTCGGGAAGCCTCCACCCGGTTCGATGATGTCATTGTTCATCACCCGCAGTGATTTAAATCCCATGTGATCCGCGTCGTGATATTCGGCAAAGGAAAACGTGAAGCGAGCATGCAACCAGCCATGCTCGGCCTGACCACGTTCGTTTGCAGGGCGTTTTCGAATCTTGGGTGATGCGCTCATGAACGATTCGATTCGGGACAATCTGTAATGGCATTCGTAAAGGATGCAAGTATCGGAGTGCGGGTTACCAAACTGCGAGCTTGAGATTTGGGTTACAACCTGCTGCCGATAAACTCGCCATGTGGCGTAGGCTGCGGGGATGGAAGTGGTTTTTCGCATCAAACAACTCGGTGGCTTCTGGTGCATTCAGGACGACCCTCGTCCACCCGGCCAAGTATCCCAATCTCGACCATGCACTTGACTAACTTGTCGATTGCGGGACGCCTCCGGGCGAGTCGCTCAAAATCAGCGTGCCGGTTTTTTTGTTGTCTCGTTCCCTTCAAAACGTAGTCTGCAACGAGAATGCCCGAATGAACTGGCAATGAAGAATGGATGCATAGCCGGCCTATCTGAGTTGGTGTATATCATCGGTGGAATTTATCTTGGCATGTTTGTTAATTCTTGGTTGGAGAGTGCACCACCAACTGTATCCGACCGCCTTAGTGTCGCTGTGATTCTCTTAACCTATGCCGTTGTTGGTATTCTGTTGTATGTCTACAGCTGGTCCGGCGCCACGCCTTGGGCTGGACATGGCACACAATCTCTGGCCGACCCCGGTTCCCTTGGTAATCCAGCATGGCTC
>CALBIE010000761.1 GCA_937893495.1 uncultured Verrucomicrobiales bacterium
CCTCTTTCATCCCCGCAGACATTTGACGCAGCGCCCACGCGACAAACGCCGGTGGGGGTGGATGTACGATTCCCGATGAAATCAACTGATTGATTACGTTGGCGTTTTCCGCGACATCCGGCTTCCGGACGGACTGTATTACCCCCAGCGCCGCCACATGCACATCGCCCGACAAGATGGTTACACGGCATTTGCGTGCCGGTGAAAAATCCAGCAATCGATGGATCAATCGCAACCGCTCTTTACAATGCCGGCCGCTTCGCCAATGGTCGTGCAGGTCATCCTCCAATTCCTGCCGGCCCGGTATCAGTCCAAGCGCACCATCCAGCATTCTGAAATCCGGATAGACCACCGGTATTCCCGACATCAACAGGAGATGCTCCGTGTCTGTTGGAGTTTGCTCCAACTTCTCAATAAAATCGTCCCAGATGGGCTTGCTCATCACGTGGTTCAGTGTCCGCTGAGAGCGCATATCGATGGCCAACAGGCGGATGGTCCCCAACTGATAAACCCGGGAAAAGTGGGAGGACTCTCCCACAAACTCGCCGGGCTCTGCCTGTATCTGAAAGCGGCTGAAAAACTTCCTGGCCTGCGCGAAGATGCCACGGCAGACCGGCGTGGCCAGCATCTCTCCAGGATAGGAACCCCAGCCGTCAAAAATATCGTGGTCGTCCCACATCATCACGGTCGGAATCACCGCCAGCATGGCCCGCGTTTCCGCTTTGGACCATTGTTCCAGATATAGATTCCAATAGAACCGCTCAACTTGTCGGGCCAGCGAGTCGGTCCACTTGACGGATTTTTGACGCGCGTATGATCGCTCCAGATATTTCGTTAGGGCATCGACTTTCTCCCAGATCGAGTCCGCGTAAACCTGATCGCCGCCCATCAACAGGAGATTAAACGGCGTTCTTTCATGCGTCCCCCGCAACGCTTTCCATCGCTCCAGATTGTCGTCCACATCCTTCATCAGTTTCGGGTCCGAAAACCCGTTGCAGGAACAAAAAGCCATGCGAGGCGGCTTACCGGCACCGGGAATCTGAAAAACAAAATCCAGTCCTTCGACGCGATAAGAGACCTTCTTCGGAGAATCGGCCAGCGAAACTTCGAATGCAAAATACACGATCTTCTTTCCGCTCAACCCGAAGTCGGACCGGCCTGCGATCGGGGTGGCAACACCACCGTCCAATTCCCAAGAACAGGTTGGTTGGAGGGTCTCATCGACGACAACGAGAATGGAAATACTCCATTTTTCGGGCGTGGCATTTGTTAAAGCCAGAATCGGTCCAAGATGAAATTTAGTGCTCATGGCAAACGTTGGTGGGGCAATTATTCATTTGATGAAATCAAAGACAACACGGAAAAAGGCCGACAAACCGGTGTCGGTCGAATGACCGACAGGGATAGCATCAAGCGGGGATCATAATAGCTTTTCATTCTTCCCCCTCGTCCGCAACAATTTCGGTCAACGATGGAATCGAGCTTCCTCAAATCGCTCCGCAAATGGATCGCCGGTTTTATGCTGTTGGTTCTGCTGTCTTCCACGGCCGGCTGGTATTTTACACGCGACACCTTGCCTCTATCCGCCACGCTGGCGACGGGTGAAACTGGCGGCGTGTTTTATAGTCTCGGCCAGGAACTTTCCTACGCCTATCAACGAGAGACCGGACATCAACTCGCCAACCTCCGTTCGGAAGGTTCCCTCACGAATCACCAACTGCTGCTCGCGGGCAACATCAACCTGGCCATGCTCCAAGGAGGGACGGTCAGCACGGAGGGCCTCGCAATTATTGCACCACTCTACGCTGAACTGATTCACGTTATTGTTCGCGTTGAAACCGGAATCACCAATGTCGCGCAACTGAATGGCCGAAAAGTTGTCCTGGGCCGCCCTGGTTCCGGAATGCGCAAGAGTGCGCTGAACATTCTCGCCCATTACGAACTGGCCGACCACATCATCGACGTGGCCGATTCCTATTTTCTGGACATGCTGACGGATGAATCGCTCGACGCCGCCATCGTCACGACCGGAATCCTCAACCAGGACATGGTGAAACTTCTTCGCAGCGGCCGATTCCGACTCCTTCCCCTGCCCTCGGCAACAGCGATTGCCGCCAAGGATCCGTTCCTCGACCGCAGCGAGATTCCAAGGGGACTTTATCGCGAGGGACCGGCCATTCCCGGCACTCCGATCGAGACAGTCGCAACCACCGCGCTGCTCGCAACGCGAAAAGACGCCTCGCCGAAATTCATCATGACGGTTCTGACCACGCTGTATGAAGGCGGAATCTCGGAACATTTCCCCAATCTGATTCCGTATCATCAGGCGACGACGAGAAGCCCGGTTCCGTTGCACGAGGTGGCCCGGCGCTATTTCAATCCACCGGACCAACTCGGCCTGATGGCGAATATCCTGGAATCACTTGCCGCCGTGAAAGAACTCGTGCTCGCCTTCATCGCCGGCGGCTGGCTTCTCTGGGATCGCTGGCGACGACTCGAAGCGGACGAAAAGCAAAAAGTAATGCAACAGCAGAAAGACCACCTCGATTCATTTCTCGCGCGGACGCTTTCGATCGAAGAGGCGCAAATGGACACGACCGAACCGGATGAACTGAAACACTTCCTCGACGAAATCACCCGCATCAAACTGACGGCGTTGAAGGAGTTGACCGACGAAAGTCTGCGCAGCGACCAGAATTTTTTCATCTTCCTCACCCAATGCGCAAACTTGATTAACAAGATCCAGTTCAAAATCATTCAGAATTCCCAGTCTTCGTTTACCGGCCTGGATCAGGAATAGTTCGAAAATAATTTTTCAGCCGCCATTGCAAACAAATTTCTGGTCACCTGAATTGGAGTAAGAAACTATTCGAACGATGACGCTGGTCGCCAAACTCCTCCTCGCGGTCGGATTCGGGATGATTATTCTCGTTCTGATCTAATCATGAATGCGTTTACCTATATCCGCGATCGCCTGTTCATCGTTGCGGTGGCGATGTTCACGCTTAACGAGTTCGTTTTAAAATCGGCGTTCTCTCCCCCGATTCTTCATTACCACTTCAACGATTTCTGGCTTATCCCGTGCGCCCTGCCCCTGCTCCTTTGCATTCATCGAAAACTCGGTCTCCGTGAGCATGACTTGCCGCCGACCTTCGCCGAAATAATCGGTCACCTGATTGTGTGGTCCCTCCTCTTTGAAGGAATCGGCCCACACTGGTTGCCTCATGCCACCGGTGATTGGCGCGACGTGATTGCCTATTGCTCCGGCGGATTCCTCGCCGGGGTCTGGTGGAATCGCGCATCCCTTTTCCGCCCGCAAATGACCACGTGAATTTCGACCTCATCGCGCCGTGTTACAACGGCCTTGAAATGGTCACGGCCGGTGGACTGACACAGCGTGTCCGCACCACCTTCCTTCATCAGCTCGACACCAGCCAACGCCTGCTGATCACCGGTGAAGGCACCGGTCGCTTTCTCACGAGCCTACTGCGAACCGACACAGCGGCACGGATCGACGTCATTGACTCCAGTCGGAAAATGATTCAAATCGCGCGTCAACGTCTCAGGAATGCCGGGCTTTCTGAAAAAAACGTCACCTACATTCACAAAGACATCCGTGACTGGCAGGGCACCTCCGGTCAGTATGACGCCATCGTCAGCAACTTTTTTCTCAACTGTTTTACCGCGGGCGAACTTGCCACCATCATTCCATCGCTGGCAAACGCGGCACGATCAAGGGCTCGATGGTTGATTGCCGATTTCACAGTTCCGGCGCACTCATGGCGTCGCACCCGCGCCCGAATTCTGCTCAGCTTGATGTATGCCTTCTTTCAGGCCGCCACTCGACTCTCGGCGAAAGAGTTGATCCGACCGGACGCATTGCTCGAACGAAACCACTTCAAATTGTTGGAGAGACAGACCTACAGTCATGGTTTCCTGTACGCACACGTCTGGCAAAAGGATTGAATGCTTTATGACGGCAGTCTCTTGCCGAACACACAATTTGGAATAATTGCCTTTGTCCGCTATCTTGTCCTCGAGTGAATCGCTTCGAACAAAAACTGGCGGAACATCAGGAGGCACTGCGCCGAGACTCATTGCAGACCCTGCAAATCAATGTCGGCCGCAAATGCAATCAAGCCTGCCGCCACTGTCATGTGGATGCTGCACCGTGGCGAACGGAGATGATGGACCAATCGACAGCCGAACGCATTGGAGACTGGATTGATCAGCACCGACCGGCAATCGTGGACATTACCGGTGGCGCGCCGGAGATCAGTGAGTTTTTCAAATACTTTGTCAAAGCGGGTCGTTCGGTTGGGGCGAAGGTCATTGACCGAAACAATCTTACCATCATCGAAGAAGAGGGCTACGAATGGCTACCGAATTACCTGGCGGCAAATGAGGTGGAAGTCATCGCTTCGCTACCTTGTTATTCAGCAGCCAATGTCAACAAACAGCGCGGCAGCGGAGTCTTTGATAAAAGCATTTCCGCATTGAAAAAACTCAACGCTGCTGGTTATGGCACGAGCCGAGTTTTGCATCTCGTTTACAATCCGCTCGGGGCGAATCTTCCCGGTCCTCAGGAAGAATTGGAGGCGGATTACAAGGAAGCCCTGAAAAACGAATTCGGTATCGTGTTCAATAACCTGCTCACGATAACGAATCAGCCC
>CALBIE010000762.1 GCA_937893495.1 uncultured Verrucomicrobiales bacterium
TGTCGAGGCTAGGGGGTGGAATTCCGCCGTCAATGCAGCCTATTCCCCGTAGATTCAGGCTTAAAGCCGATTATTGACCGTCAATTTGGAGAAAAAAGTGTGTGTTTTCCGTGTGTTTCTCGCTGTGCTACGGCATGCCTTTCAACAGCGAAATCGGTCCCGTCAAAATCTACTCCTTTGGCAACTTCCCATTGTCAGCTGGTGCTGGGACTTCGGCTCATTACGAGAAGCAGCATTGGTCGGAATAGCGAGATCGTCTGAAAAACCGACCCATTTTTCGGAATCGGGGACGCCAACTAATGTTATCGGCATCTCATTTCTCTCAAGGCCCGACAACCGCCTCGCGCCAGCCCTCGACGGTGTTGTCATCGGCGAATTCGACCTTTGATCCAGCCAAGGCCCAGACGGCGAATTGCGGCGGGCCACCTTTTCTGGGGGCCGGGCACTTGAAGGTGTTACCTTTCACCACGATCTCTCCCTGACTGCGAATTGCGGCAACGCCACTCCCGGTAAATTCGTTTTCGGTAAATGTCACTTTCGCGCCCTTGAAGACCATCACCAAAGGCGGCATTCCGCCTTCCCGCGAAATCCGGTTTCCCTCCGCTTCGACGGTCCAGCCGGGATTGATCCCGATCGCCACCAGCGTTGTCGCCGTGATCTCATTGTCCTTGATCACCGCTTTTCCAGCTTGGCAGCGGTCGAGCCCGATCGCCGCCAGTTTGTTGCCGTAAACCTTGTTTCCAATGATCGTCGGCTGCGCGTCCGCCGTCGCGCCAATCCCGGCCATCTCGTTTTCGAAGCACTCGTTGCCCTCGATTCTCGGCGTCGCTTGGTTGCGTGTGCCAATCCCCGCCATTCCGTTTCGGTAGCAGCGATTGTTCTTGATCGTCGCCGCGGTGCCCTTCATTCGGTTGCCGATCCCGGCCCGGCGGTTTTCATAGCATTCGTTGCCGATCACCAGGGGCGTAGCGCCCTCGCGAATTCCGATTCCGGCCCGGACGTTATCGTAGCTGCGATTTTCGCGGATCTCCGGGCTCGATGCACGGCAGCCGAGACCACCACGGAGGTTTTGGAAGCAGGTGTTGTCCTTCGCCAGAGCCGTCGTCCCATTCGCCAAGCCAATCCCGCCACCCATGTTTCGGTAGACCACGTTGCTGAGAATCTGAGATGCGTTCTTCTTGCCGCCGACACCGATTCCGGCGTGTCCGTTGTCGTGAACAATGCAGTTCTTCACCGTCGCCGTCACGTTCACCACGTGAACCGCCGGCTCCGAATCTTCGAAGCCGACCGCTCCTTGCTCGTCAGGCAGATGCTCGCCGCGGGATTCATAGTGCTTGTCGAACTCCGCCTGATCGAACTTGCCTGCGTGCGTGACGGTCAGGCCATCCAGAGTCGACCCCTCGGCCATCTCGACGCCCGGCATCTTTCCTCCCGCGTCGATGATCGTCGCCTCGGCGCGCTTCAAGCCTAGCTTTCCTTTTGCGTTGTCGCCCGCGCTCCTGAGCGTGATGCCCGGTTTGAGGTGGATGCGTTCCTTGTAAACGCCGGGTTCAACCACGACGATGTCGCCGGGTTTGGCCGCATCGATGGCGGCCTGGATCGACTTGTGATCTTGCGGCACATGGAGCGTCTCGGCAGACAGCGAGCCGCAAGTCGCAACGACAAGAGCCATCGCGAGCACGAACTTCCTCGGTGTTGAATTATCCATTACATGTCTCCTTATTTGGACTGAAACGTTTTCTTGGACGGTATTGTTTGTTTCTTGTTTACGGTCCTACTCGGGCACGCCGTTTGCCTTGGAAGTCTCGGAAGGCTTGGCTTGGGGCACTTCAATATAAACTCGCACGCCCGGCCCCAGACGAATCGCCTGGGTCGCATTCTTCTGGCACTCGTTATTAATGACGGTGGCGCGGATGCCGGTGATGCGGCGGTGCTGTATCCCCAGGGCCATGGCGATGCCTACGGCCACTACCTTACTTCCATCAAAGGGTATTACTCCCTGTTGATGAACCCGTATTTTGAATGGGTCCCGCGCGTGCAGGCGGTGGACGTGCTGGGCCTGGCGGTGACCGTGGGCTACATGGATGAACGGAAGTTCGCCGCCGCCGCCGCCAATGTGGCCCGCACGGGCCGGCAGATTTTTGACCTCAACTGGCGCAAATACTACGTGCCGGGTCAGGGTACCGGTTGGGAATCCTTCGCCACAAACCGGGTTTCCGCGCGGACGGTGACGGATACCGACGGCAACCCAACCAGTATCGTTCGCGAGTGGGGGATCGATCAGTGGGCCTCCCGCACCGGGCAGGGTACCCTGGTCAATTGGGTAATTGGGAACGCGCTGCTTCCGGATGTGGACCCCGACCCGAGCCATGAAGGCATCCAGAAGGTGGACCGCACCACGGTGCCGGAACTCGATGAACTGGTCGCCACCGCCGGGGATTTGCAGTCGGCCATGGACAACGCGGAGGGCCGGCTTTCCCCACTGGGCGTGACGCAGGGGAGCATCGCCTTCGACCTCAACCCGGCGCAGATCGTGGGTTCGGATCCCAAGACCCATTTCGAGCAGGTGTATGAGCGCACGAAACTCGCGCTGAACAATGCGGTGGCAGCCTTTGACGACGCGAAGGACATCACGCGCCTCATGCGTTCCGAGGGCGACTCGTTGGCGGAAGTGCAGGCCCAACTGGCGCAACAGGAACAAACGTTCACCAATGCGCTGATTGAACTCTACGGCACGCCTTATCCCGACGACCTGGGGCCGGGCAAGACCTATGTTCAGGATTACGCCGGGCCGGACCTTTTTCATTACATGTATGTCGAGACGCCGGAGTTCACCTTCCCGGGCATCCTCGAACCCGCCGCCAACAAGACGTTTCGCGTGGATGTTCAAACCCTGCCGGCCGGCTGGGTCTCGGGGTTGGAGGCCAAACCGGAGGGCTTCGACTTCTTGAAGTTGAACGATGATGGCAGTGGCAACGATCCGCGAAGTTCCACCAACTACATCGAGTACACCCTGAACTCGCACGGCTATTTCGGAAAGCCATCAACCTGGACTGGCAAGCGCCTCAGCCCGGGGCAACTACAGCAGGCCATCTCGGAGTTGATCAACGCCCGGGCCGGGCTGCTACAGTCCCTGGACAACAACGTCAGGGCCAAGGAATCCTTGGACGGAATGATCCGCATGCGCCAGGCGCTGGTTCAGGCGGTGGCTGCGACTGACGCCCTGACGAAGGGTCTGGATGAAGCCGACCAGATCATTGATCAGATTGAGAAGGCGGCTGAAATCTTCGGGATGGTGCAGGATGGCATCAAGGAGGCATCCAAGCTGGCAGCGGACGCCGCTTCGCTCTCGCTGCCCACGTCGTTGGTCGCGGGTTTGTCTTTTGGCGGTGACCTGACTTCAGTGGGTCGCGGGCTTTTCAAAGGGGCGGCGCTGGCAATTGAGAACTCCGCCACTGCGATCGACATCGCGCGCCAGGTGGTCGCCGCCGCACGGGCGGCGCAGAGTCAAGCTGACGCCATTGGCATACAGTATGGCCAGATCAAGCCCATCGAACAGACGGAAGATAATCGGGCGGCGATGAATGAGCTTGAGCGGGCGTTGATCGAATTGCAACGGGCTGCGTACGGCATCAATCAAGCTCTCCAGAATTACGACGACGCACAACGCAAGGTTAGCGCTCTCGCTGCTCAGGGGAATCGGATACAGTACTTGCGCGAAGTTGCCCGGAAGCGATCCGCGGCGGTGATCGGCGGGTACAGCACACGGGATGCGGCCTTCCGTCTCTTCCGGAGCGAGAAGCTGGAACGTTACAAGACGCTCTTCGATCTCGCCTCGCGCTACTCTCTGCTCGCGGCCAACGCCTACGATTACGAGACCGGCCTGCTGGGCACCGACCAGGGGAAGGCGTTCATCAGCCGGATTATCAACAGCCGCGCCCTCGGCGTGGTGCGCAACGGCGAGCCGCAGTTTGCCGGGAGCAACACCGGCGATCCGGGCATCTCCAGCGCGCTGGCCGAGATGAAAACCGACTTCGATGTACTCAAGGGCCGGCTGGGCTTCAACTCGCCCGATGTGTACACCACGCTGGCGTCTTTGCGCACCGGCAACCTGCGCATCCTGCCGGATGCCAGCGGCCTCTCTGTCTGGCAGGACTATCTCCAGCGGAGCACCATGGAGAACATTCTGGAGGACTCGGATGTGCGCCGTTACTGCCAGCAGGTGGACCGCGGCGACGGATTGCCGGTACCGGGGATTGTCATCACTTTCAGCACGTCCATCAACACGGGACAGAACCTGTTCGGCCAGGCTTCGGCGGCGGGTGACTCGGCCTTTCATCGCAGCTCCTTTGCCACGAAGATCAATTCCGTCGGGGTCGCCCTCGAGGGTTATCGCGGTATGAATCTCCCCGGGCAAAACAACACCAGCGATCCGAACCTGTCCTATCTTGATCCCCTGGCGTTGATGGCCACGCCGTACGTGTATCTGATCCCCGTGGGCGTGGACACGATGCGCAGCCCACCTCTGGGTGATACCAGTCAACTGCGGGTCTGGAACGTGGATGACGTGGCAATACCGTTGCCCTTCAACATCGGTGCTTCCGGTTTTTCGGGCAAAAATTTTTACCAATCCTCAGACTCCCTGACGGAACCGCTGTTCACGATTCGGAAGCACCAGGCTTTTCGGCCGGTGGATTCGGTGGGCCAGTTCTCGGGGAATCCCTACTTCGGAACCGGCCTGCAATTCTCCCAGTTTACCAACCGGCGCCTGGTCGGGCGCTCGGTCTGGAACAGTCAATGGAAGCTGGTAATCCCGGCGGACTCGCTGCTGGCCGACCCGAAGGAAGGCTTGACGCGGCTAATTCAGACCTTAACGGACATCAAACTCTATTTCACCACATACTCGTACTCCGGGAACTGAGGCTAAGTCTGAAGTAATAAGGCAGAAGGCTTAACAAGTAAGACAACTACCAATGAACACGAATGGACATGGATATGG
>CALBIE010000763.1 GCA_937893495.1 uncultured Verrucomicrobiales bacterium
CTGGTGCTTCGCACACAGCCGCGCTCCGGCCCATTTGCAATCGGGGGCAGTGCCAAGATGCGCCCCGTGAACGCCCACGGCGAACGAACTGCTTGCGCCGGCTTGATCGGTGGTTTAGATACATTGGATTCAATCCCATGTGCACGTCGTCGCCCTCTCGAGCGATTTATCATGAAAACAAAAATAATAACCAACCTTCGCAAATGCGCCCTTCTCATTGCTTTCGCTGCGGCCCTCAGTCTTTCCCCGGTCTTCGCCGATGGGGAAGGCGGTGCCAAAAAGACCGGTCCCCGCGATGGCGAAGGCGGAGTGAAGAAAGGCCCTCGTGACGGAGCGGGTGGAGTGAAGAAAGGACCTCGCGATGGCGAAGGTGGCGTAAAGCGTGGCCCGCGTGAAGGCGATGTGCCACGTACAGGTTCGGCGGAGACCGGGCGCGGCACCTCGATGGAGGGTAAGATTATAACCATCGTCGCCGACAATCGCGGACGCATGGTAAGCGGTGAGGGACAGGCGATGGCGACGGCTCAGATGCGCGAGCAACTCCGACGCATCGTTGCTTCGGCCAATGGCCGCAAGGTGCTGATTCGCGCAGACCAGGGCATGTCCGCCGCTGCCATGCAAAGCCTGATCAAGGAATGCCAAAGCGCCGGCATCAAGAATCTGTTTCTTTCGCCGCCGGGCCGTTGATTCGGTGAGATGCTTTCCCTGCCCGCCATGGCGCATAACGGCTGCAACCCGGTGAACCGGACGGACGGAAGCAGTCGTCCAAGCCGGAACCATGCAATAGAAGCGGCAGGAGCGCGGACTTCAGTCCGCAGAAGCGCCCAATTTCCACCAGCGTTCACGCTCTTTCCAATGTCGCGGGAACGCCCCACTGTTTCGTATCTCAGAAACACGCATCCAAATCCACGGAAACCAATCTGCATGTCCATGTTTCCGCAGACTGAAGTCCGCGCACCATCTGCATCGTTCCGGCTAAGATTGTCCATCGCCCTGGCCTGGTTGATGGTCGCCGTTACCTGTCACGCTGTTCAACGTCAACCATGGTCGTTCGAGCCGGTTGCGAAGCCGGCGATTCCAAAAGTGTTGAATGTCCGCTGGCCTGCGGATGATGTGGATCGTTTCATTCTCGTGCGCCTGGAGGATAAGAAGCTTGCGCCCAACGCCGACGCGAATCGTTACACGCTGCTGCGCCGTGCGACGTTCGATCTCACCGGCCTGCCGCCTTCGCCGGCCGATCTCGTTTCATTTATCAATGATTCCGATCCGCTCGACCGGGCATTTGCGAAGGTGGTGGATCGCCTGCTCGAATCGCCGCGTTTCGGCGAACGCTGGGGCCGTCATTGGCTGGATGCGGTGCGTTACGCGGACTCGGTTGGTCAGACCTGGAACGCGCCGTTCGTCTATGCCTGGCGCTACCGCGACTGGGTGATTGACGCCTTCAACGCAGACAAACCCTACGACCGTTTTGTGCGCGAGCAGATCGCCGGCGACCTGTTGCCGGCGAAGGATGCCGATGAACGCCGCGACAATCTCGTCGCCACGGGAATGCTGACGCTGGGATCGGTCAAACTCATTCTGCCCTACAGCGACGAGGCGTTGCTGGATCGGGTGGACGATCAGATCGACGTGACCACGCGCGCGTTCCTCGGACTGACCGTGAGTTGCGCGCGTTGCCACGACCACAAATACGATCCGGTGCAGCAAAAGGATTACTACGCGCTCGCCGGCATTTTCTGGAGTACTGAGACGTGGCCCGGTCAACGTAATCGCGGCGGTGGCGGACCGAAGGGTTACGTCGATCAGGAAATGACACTGACACTCGCCGCGAATCCGGCGGGTTCGGCACCAAAGAATGGTACACGACCGGTCGCGGCGCGGTCGGCTTCCGCGCCGTCGATGATGGTGCCGGCCATGTCCTCGTACACGAAGGACGGACAATGGACGGGCATCCACGCGTTTGATCCGGAGCGAGCCAACGGGGTCAGCGAAGGAACGGTCGAGAACTGCGCCATCCGAATCGACGGTGAGCCGTATGCGCGCGGCGCGGTGGTGGCGCGCGGCGCAATTGGAATTCCGGGACTGCCGAAACTGCCTTCGATTCCCGCCAATGCCAGCGGTCGCGCCCAACTGGCGGGTTGGATTGCTTCCCGTGAAAATCCATTGACCGCACGCGTCATGGTCAACCGCATCTGGCAGCACCTGTTCGGCCGCGGCATCGTGACCACGGTGGATGATTTTGGTTCGACCGGCGAACCCCCTTCGTATCCCGAATTGCTCGATCATCTGGCGACCCGTTTCATGGAGGAGGGTTGGTCGGTCAAGAAACTGATCCGCGCGTTGATGCTCAGCCGGGTTTATCGGATGAACAGCGACACGAATCCGAACAACAATCTTATAGATGAGGCGAACACGAAGCTATGGCGGATGGAGCCGCGGCGATTGGAGGTCGAGGCGATTCGCGACTCGTTGTTGTTCGTGGGTGGAATGTTGCGGCTCGAGCGTCCGCCGGGAATCCAACTCGCCGGCAATGGAGGCAAGGGCCGCTACGGCCGCACGCGCAGCCTGCTCGACATCAACTCGCCGTATCGGACGGTGTATCTTCCGATCCTGCGCGACCTGTTGCCGGAGATGCACGAGATTTTCGATTTTCCGAATCCGTCGCAGATCAAGGGGCAGCGCGAGGTGACGACGGTCGCGCCGCAATCGCTTTTCCTGTTGAACAATGATCTGCCCATTCGCGCGGCCGGCCAGGTGGCCGCACGCCTGTTGCGGAGTTCGTCGTTGTCCAATGACGCGCAGCGGATTCAATCGGCCTGGTTGATGACGCTCGGCCGTCCGCCGTCCGCAACCGAGATACGCGCCGCCATCGAATTCATGAATGGTTTGGAATCCGCCGGCACGGGCGCCGATGCCGCGCAATATCGCTGGACGGCGATGGTGCAATCACTGCTGGCCGCAACGGAGTTCCGGTATGTGCGTTGATTTTTTCTACGAGATGAACATCGAACTGAGTGAAAGAGGAGCACACCCGCCCCGGGTGTGGCTGGCCGCGCCTCGCGGCCAACGTATTGCGCGCGACGCTTACCTGAACGCTCGGACAATTTCGGTGCTTCCGGGTTTTCCGCGAGGGCGCGGAAAACAGCACCCGAGGCGGGCGCGCTCCCCTTTCCGTTTCGGAATTCGAGCAAAACCGCATCATCGATGAAATCGTCTTTCCAATCTCTTTGCGCCGACACACGTGGTTTGCGGACACGGCGAGAGTTTCTGCAGCGCGGTTGCGCCGGGTTCGGCGGGCTTGCGCTTTCCGCGTTGATGGCTGATGCCGCGCAGGCAGCCACGGGATTCACCAGTCCGCTCGCGCCGAAGGAACCGCATTTCAAGGCTCGTGCGAAGCGGGTGATTTTTCTGTTCATGGAAGGCGGTCCGACCCACATCGACACATTCGATTGGAAGCCCGAACTTGCCAAAAGTGGCGCTCGCGGCGGTGCCAAGGGGCGTTTGCTTGCCCCGGTGTTTCCGTTCAAGCCCGCCGGCCAGAGCGGCCTGATGCTGGCCGATATTTTTCCGGAACTCGCAAAGCACGGTGACGATTTGTGCCTGCTCAACAGCCTGTCCACCAACACGCCCGGACATCAGCAGGCGATCATTTCGCTCCACACTGGCAACGAACGTTTCGTCCGACCGTCGATGGGCGCGTGGACGATCTATGGTCTCGGAACGATGAGTCAGGAACTGCCCGGTTTCGTCACCGTCAATCCCATCAGCGATCAGGGCGGCGCACAGAATTACGGTTCGGCGTTTCTGCCCGCGACCTTTCAAGGCACGCCCATCAGCAGCACCGGCGGCGGCGTGCCGAATCTTTACAACCGCCACCTCACGCCACGCGACCAGCGGCGACAGGTGGATTTCATCCAGCGGCTCAATGGAGAACTCCGCGTTCAACATCCGGCGAATCCGGATTTCGAGGGCGCCGTCCAGGCGCTCGAACTGGCGTTCAAGATGCAGACGTCGGTGCCCGGTGTGCTGAGCATCGACAGCGAATCGGCCGCGACACTCGGGCGCTACGGAATTGGCGGTGGTCGCGCGGATCGCTTCGGCCGGCAATGTCTGCTCGCACGGCGCATGGCGGAACGCGGGGTGCGCTTCATTCAGCTCACTCATCGCGGTTGGGACCAGCACAACAACCTGCGCGAACGATTGCGAGATCACGCGGCGGATATTGATCGACCCATCGCGGCACTGCTGGCGGATTTGAAGGAGCGCGACATGCTCAAAGACACACTCGTTATTTGGGGCGGTGAGTTCGGGCGCAAACCGAACGACGACAAGGGCGATGGGAACGGCCGCGGGCACAACGCGAAGGGCTACACCATGTGGCTCGCCGGTGGCGGGGTTCGCGGGGGCATGCGATACGGCGCGACGGATGACACGGGCCGCGAAGCCGTCGTGAACAAGATGAGCATGCCGGACTTCCATGCGACCATTCTCCACCTGCTCGGGCTCGATCACGAACGATTGACCTACAATTACGCCGGTCGCGATTTCCGTTTGACGGACGTATCCGGCGCGGTGGCAAAGGACATTCTTGCTTGAAGGCATGCCACGAAACACGAAGGACAAGATTCAAACTGGATCGATGACGGCGCACCAGCGATTTGCAGTTCGTTGCGAGGGCATCCGGATACGGGTTCTGGAGCGCGACTGTGCTGAAAGCCAGTCGCAGCAGGGTCAGTTTCAAATGGTGATTGGAGAAACCTGGGTCGTTTCGAAAATTGGACACAGCGGCGCTCCGATCGCTTCGCCTGGGGGCGCAGCTCGAATTCTGTACAAAGGCGAATCCGGGGCGATTCAAACCACGGAGAGGGATCAAGGGTGAGGGGGGAAGCCCGCATTCAGTCACCCGGAAACGTGCCTCCTTCTGGAGACTTCCGTAGAAGTCGAACTTCGAGAATCCCCCGGCAGAGCCCATCCGCGTCAGGATAAAAAAACGCGTTT
>CALBIE010000764.1 GCA_937893495.1 uncultured Verrucomicrobiales bacterium
CAAAGGCGGTGGTGGTTGGTAAATCGGGCGTTGTGTCCGACATGCCGGAAACCGCGCCCGCGGATGCGACTGAAATTGAGCCGAATGATCTGCCTGCAAAATCGCAGCGTGTGGAATTGCCGGTGCGCGTGAGCGGAATAATTGCGCGGCCCGGGGATGCCGACCTGTTCCGATTTCAGGCGAAGGCCGGCGAGGAATGGGTGTTGGAAATTGAAGCGGCGAGAAAAAAATCCCCGCTCGATTCGCGGATTGAGGTTTTGGACACGGATGGAAATCCGATTGAACGCGTGGTGCTTCAGGCGTTGCGCGACTCCTGGTTCACGTTTCGCGGGAAAGATTCAAGCACGCCGGACGATTTCCGGGTGCACAACTGGCGTGAGATGGAGTTGAACGAATATCTCTACGCCAACGGTGAAGTGGTGAAACTGTGGCTTTATCCGCGCGGGCCGGATTCCGGGTTCAAGGTTTATCCGGGCTTTGGCAAGCGACACAACTTTTTCGACACGACCGCGCTTTCCCATCCTTTGGGTGCGCCGTGCTACATCGTTCAACCCTTTGCCGCCGGCAGCAATCTCAGCGCGAACGGACTGCCGGTCTTCCGGTTGTATTATGAGAACGACGATGAATCGCAACGCCAATGGGGTGACGATTCGAAGCTGACCTTCACCGCGCCCCGTGACGGTGAATACCTCGCCCGGGTGAGTGACGTTCGAGGGCAGGGTGGCGAGAAGTATATGTATTCGATGACGATTCGGCCGCGCAAACCGGATTTCCGCGTTTCAATTGCCGACAAGAATCCGAGTGTCAGTCCTGGTAGCGGAAAGGAAATCACGGTGAAGGCCGAACGCCTGGATGGTTTCGAAGGAGAAATTCGCGTGGACGTCAGCGGAGTTCCGGATGGGTTTTCTGTCACCTCTCCGATGGTGATCGAAGCGGGGCAGTTCACGGCCGAGGCGCTCATCTTTGCGGAAGAAAAAGCCAAGGTTCCGGAGAAGGAAGCCGCCAAGGCGACAAAGGTGACGGCGTCGGCAATCGTGCGTGGCAAGACCGTGACACATGACCTGGGTTCACTCGGCGAAATCAAACTAGGCAAACCGGCGAAGGTGTTGGTGGAAATCCTTCCCGACGGTGACTCGGGCAAAGTGAAAAGCGAGCCGGGCAAACCGCTGGAATTCACGATTGAACCGGGCGAAACCATAACCGCTTTGGTGCGCGCGAAGCGGGTGGATTTCAAGGCGCGCATTGAAGTGGGCAAGGAAGATGCCGGTCGGAATCTTCCGCACGGTGTTTATGTGGATAATATCGGACTGAACGGCCTGCTCATCGTCGAAGGACAAACGGAACGCCAGTTTTTCATCACCGCAGCGAAATGGGTGCCGGACATGACACGCTACTTCTTCCTGCGCACGACGGCGGATGGCGTGCAGGCCTCGCGGCCCGCGATCCTGCATGTGCGGCGACCGAAGAAGCTGGCGGCGTCTGAACAATGAAGAACATTGGCTGCAAGGAAAGGCAGCAGTCTCCGCGAGGTCTTGGAGTGCGGCGGTATTCCGCCGCTTTCCTTGATACGTTGTTTGATTCGAACTCCCTCAGTTGGGAATCCTTACCCCTCGCGCAAATCCGTACCCCGTGATTACGCTCCACGATTTCCGGACGTTCGAAACTCTTCTTCGCGCGCAAAAGCGGCGCGGCAGCGCACGCACTCCAAGACGCTGTCGCGCACGTCACGCCCCTCGGCATTCGTTTTGTATTGTCGCGCGATTCTCCGTGGTGACAATGCCTCGCATGCTCAATTTGAAGACTGTCACCCGATGTCTTGCCATCTTGATGGCTGTCGCCTGCCTGGACTCTGAAAGGTCTGCCGCCGCAGCACCCGCCTCCAAACCCAACTTCGTCATCATCTACATCGACGACATGGGCTACAGCGATATCGGCCCGTTCGGTTCCACAAAGAATCGCACGCCTCAGCTCGACCGGATGGCGCGCGAGGGGATGAAGCTCACGAGTTTTTACGCCGCGCCGGTTTGTTCGGTATCGCGCGCGCAGGTGATGACGGGTTGTTATGGGCAGCGTGTTTCTGTTCAGGGTGTGTTTTTTCCGGCAGGCAAAAACGGGTTGAATCCAAAGGAGAACACGATTGCCGAGCTGTTGAAGAAGCAGGGTTACGCGACCGCCTGTATCGGTAAATGGCATCTTGGCGACCAACCGGAGTTCCTGCCGACCAATCATGGGTTCGATTACTACTACGGCATTCCCTATTCCAACGACATGAACCGCAAGTCATCCAAGACCGGCGAATCGGTCTGTCCGTTGTTGAAGAACGACAAGGTTTTCAAACTACTCGATGGCGAAGGGCAATCGCATGTGACGCGGGAATATACCGAGGAGGCGGTGAAGTTCATTCACGAGAACAAGGAACGGCCGTTCTTCGTTTATCTGCCGCACACGGCGGTGCATGTGCCGATTTATCCGGGCAAGGAGTTCCAGGGCAAATCGATGAACGGCCGCTACGGTGACTGGGTTGAGGAACTGGACTGGAGCGCCGGCGCGATCTTGCAGGCATTGAGGGAACTGAAACTGGATCGGAAGACACTGGTCATCTTCACCAGCGATAATGGTCCATGGCTTTCGAAGGGAGCAGACGGTGGGCAGGCCGTGCCTCTTAGAGGCGGCAAAGGCGGGACGTTCGAAGGCGGAGTGCGCGAACCGACGATTGCCTGGTGGCCGGAAACGATTGAGGCCGGCACCAGCTCGGACATCGTGGCGGGTAACATCGACTTCCTGCCGACCTTTGTGAAACTGGCGGGCGGAAACGTTCCGGCAAAGCCGAAGATTGACGGACGCGATTTCTCCGACGTGCTGTTCGGGCACGCCAAGGAATCCGCACACGAAGCCTGGTATTACTATCGCGGCAATTCACTGAAGGCAGTTCGCTCCGGTCCGTGGAAACTTGCACTGGGGCCGCAAAGCGAAGGCATGGGACTGAAGACAACCGGCGCAGACGCCCTGAGCAAGGAACTGCGCCTCTACAATCTGGATGACGAAATCAGTGAGCGAACCGACCTTGCGGCGCGAAATCCGGAAGTGGTTGCGCGGTTGCGGAAGTTGGCGGACGAAATGACCGCGGACATCGGAAATGGCAAACCCGGACCAGGCGTGCGGCCGGCGGGCTTTGTTGAGAATCCGGTAACGCTTTATCCGACCGAGGCCGGCAAACCGCGCGGCAAGAAATCAAAGACAAATTCCAAACCGGTGGGCAAACCCGTTCCACTCGACAAGTTGAACGTCGGTGACTCCATTGCCACCGCCTCTGCACCGCAGGTTGCCGGTCGGCCGTTCACCATATCCTGCGAGGTGAGCACCGGCAATGCGGACGGAATCATTCTCTCGCACGGCGGTTCGGCGGTGGGATACGTGCTCTACTTGAAGGGCGGTCATGTCGTTTTCGTGATTCGTGATCGCGGTGGCATGAAACGGGTGGAGTCAGCGGAAAAGATTTCCGGGAAGTTTTCGTTGAAGGCGGAATTGGGAAAAGGCGGACTGATGAGTCTGGAAATTGACGGCAAGGTCGTCGGCGAATCCAAGGCGTCCGGTCTGCTGAGCAAACATCCGCAGGAGGATTTCGATATCGGCTTCGATGCGAAGAACCCGGTGGATGAAGACGCGCCGAAAGGGAAATTCGACGGAAAAGTGACAGCACTGAAGATAACGGCGCAATGACGCGGTCCACCCGCAATCCGGCTCAGGAAGAACTGTAGAAGGACCTCACCACGGAATCCAGTTGGACAGTTTCGTGTTGCACCTGCAACATAAACTTGTCCATCGGATAGGGCGCGGAATGGATTGACGCACCGGCAGTCGGGTTCAGAATGAATTGGAATTCGTGTAAAAATGGTCAAAACTCGATAATTCATGAACGTTCTCAAACACCACCGCCTGTCCCGGCGCCTATTCCTCCGGGGATTGGGTGCCGCCCTGCCGCTCCCGTTCCTCGAAGCCATGCTCCCGCAGCGTGTAGCCGGTGCGGGCGGGAACAAGGTGCCAACTCGTTGCGCGTTTTTCTATTACGGCACGGGGATGAATATGCGGCAGTTTGAACCGACGGACGAGGGGAGGGATTTCAAGTTCAGCCGCGTATTGAAACCGCTGGAGAAGCATCGTGGTGATCTGACGGTTTTCTCCGGCACGTATCTCGCGCATGGGGGCGGGCATCAGGGCGATTACACCTTTCTCACCGGAACGGAAGGTCGGACGCCATCCGGAATCAAGGGTGGCATTTCTGCCGATCAGTTCATCGCCAATCGGGTTGGCAAATCGACGCGGTATCCTTCGCTGCAGCTTTCGACGAGCAAAGGAACGGGATTCGGCGGCACACTGGCGACGTTGTCGTGGAATGCGAATGGCATTCCACTGGCGGCCGAGAATGATCCGGGTGATATCTTCGATCGGTTGTTCAAGACGGACAATCCGCGTGAGGCCACGGCGAGGGCGCGTGGTTTTGAACGCCGGGGAAGTGTCCTGGATGCGGTCACGGAACAGGCAAGGCGGTTGCAGTCGCAAATCAGTGGGGCGGACAAGGCCAAGCTCGACGAATATTTCAATTCTGTTCGCGAGGTCGAGAAACAGTTGAACCGTGACATCGACTGGTCCAAGCGGCCCAAACCGGTTCCGGAGACCAGGGGGATGAGCGAATTCAAGTCTTACGTGCCCAATCAGGCCCCGAATTACGAATACGAGACGTTCGCGAAGATGATGTACGACCTGATTGCGCTGGCGTTTCAGACGGATTCGACGCGGGTGATTACCTACGTGGTGCGGCCGGAGGGTTCGGGTGGGGACTGGAAACAGTTTGGGGTGAGCAAGGATTTTCATTCACTGTCCCATCACAACAACGACCCGAAGAATCTCGAAGAACTGGCGCGGGTGGACACGGTTTACATGGAGCACTGGGCCTATTTTATGAACCGGATGAAATCGATCAAAGAGGCCGATGGCCGGCCGTTGCTTGATCACACGATGCT
Source organism: uncultured Verrucomicrobiales bacterium (assembly GCA_937893495.1). Taxonomy (GTDB): domain Bacteria; phylum Verrucomicrobiota; class Verrucomicrobiia; order Limisphaerales; family JAYPXF01; genus CALBIE01. Next base: position 5,022 of record CALBIE010000764.1, read on the forward strand.
CGGGTTCAGCAGTGGCATGGGCATCGGGCACAGCCGCGACCGGTTGCCAACGGTTTTGTGTGGCGGTTCGGCGGCGGGGGTCCGGCATCAGGGACATTTGCGATTGCCAGAGAACACGCCGCTGGCCGGCGTCTGGCAGACGGTGGCCGAACGGATGGGAGTCAACACGGGCGGTGAATTCCAGGATTCGCACGGAATCATCAAACCGATTGTCGCGTAGAGCAGTTAATCGATTTTGATTCAGTGCTGACGATGAACTGCATGACCAC
>CALBIE010000765.1 GCA_937893495.1 uncultured Verrucomicrobiales bacterium
TCCAACGATTGCCTCCCCCTGGCTGCCTGATCCGAAGAATTCTGTCTCACACCCGTCCGTTTTCCATCAGCGTTCACGTGCTTGCCCATGTCATCGGGATCCCACACCATTTCGTGTTTCAGAATCACCCATCGAAATTCCCTTGAACCAATTGGTAAATCCACGTTTCTGCGGAATAAATTTCGCGCTCCATCTGCATCGTTACGGTTAAGGGCTCAGGGACCTTCGCCCCACCGTAGAGATGGCGACCATCGATTCGGTCGAATATTTCAATGCCAACGGCGCGAGGGGATGCTTATTATCCCAGCCCATGAAACCCATTCGAATGCTGGTCTGTCTGTTGGCTGCACTGGTCACCGTAGAATCGTTTGCCGCGACGGAAGTGTTGAAGGCTGATGTCCGGAAGCGGGTTGCCGGTGACTATGATTACCTGATCGACCTGTATCGCCATCTGCACGCGAATCCCGAGTTGTCCTACATGGAGAAGGAGACCGCGCGCCGGATGGGCGATGAATTGCAGAAGGCGGGATTCAAAGTGTCCCGCAATATTGGTGGGCACGGCGTTGTGGCATTGCTGAGGAACGGTAAAGGACCGACGATCATGTTTCGATGCGATTTGGATGCGCTGCCGGTGAAAGAGGCAACGGGATTATCGTTCGCCAGCAAGCGCCGGATGAAAGACGGCGCTGGCAACGAAGTGTTCACGATGCACGCCTGTGGTCACGACATTCACATGACTTCGCTGGTCGGCACGGCGCGGTTGATGGCCGCAATCAAGGATCAATGGAAAGGGACCTTGATGCTGATTGCGCAACCGGCTGAGGAACGGGGTGGCGGCGCAAGGGCGATGCTTGCGGATGGATTGTTCGAGAAATTTCCCGTGCCGGACAAGGCGATTGCGCTGCACGTTCATTCGTCGATGGCGGCGGGAACGATTGGTTACACGCCTGGCTTCGCGCTGGCGAATGTCGATTCCGTGGACATCAAGATTTTTGGCATGGGTGGGCATGGGGCCTATCCGCATGCGACGAAGGATCCCATCGTGCTGGCGGCCCAGACAATTCTTGCACTGCAAACCATTGTTAGTCGCGAGATTGCGCCAATTGAACCGGCAGTTGTGACGGTTGGTTCGATTCACGGCGGCACCAAGCACAATGTCATTCCCGGCGAAGTGGATCTGCAGCTGACCGTGCGATCGTATTCGGATGCGACCCGCGAACAATTGCTGAACGCCATACGACGAATTGCGAAAGGGCAGGCGATTGCGGCGGGATTGCCAGAGGACAAAATGCCGATTGTGCAGGTGAAGGACGAATACACGCCAGCGACCTACAACAACCCGGAATTGACGCTGCGCCTGCGCAATGTGTTTGACGACTGGCTTGGGAAAGGAATGGCGATGGAACGGCAACCGCAGATGGGTGGCGAGGATTTTGGGGAATATGGGCGGACGGATCACAAAGTGCCGATTTGCATCTTCTGGCTGGGCGCGGTGAGTCGGAATTCAGTTATGCAAAGCATCAAGGCGGGTAAGTCGCTGCCGTCCCTGCATTCACCACTTTTCGCGCCGGATGCCGAACCGACCATCAAGACCGGCGTGGCCACTTCGGTCGGAGCGTTGCTGGAATTGTTAAACGGCTTCGCACACGCCCAATGAAAAGAAAGTTCACAGTGATTCTTACGCAAGAGGGCGACCACTTCGTCGCTCGGTGTCCTAATGTGCCGGACGCAGTCGCCAGTGGCAGCAGCAAGGAGGACGTGCTCGACAAAATTCGGGCGGTTCTCATCAAGAAATTCGGTGATGATCCAGACAGCGGCAGTGCACCGACGCTGCACCCACCTTCACCACCACCGCGTGGTCCTCGTGGACCATTCGTAGCAGAAATAGAGTTACCAGATGACCACGCTTAGCCAATTCGTTGCAGCGAACCCGGCCAGCGGGCTCTGGTTGCAATTTACGCGTCCCGCTGGCGGGTCGCAGAGCCTTTGGTCGATCGGCAAATGTTGAACGCTTTAAATTGGTGTTTGAGTTATCTGAAGGAAGGACTAGAGTCAAACGAGATGAAATCGCAGTCTGAACTTTCGCGGCGCTTATGGAAGATTCGCTCCTCGCAGCCTCGGATTACCTTTGCGGAATTCTTGGCCCAGACGCCCGAGACCGAGTTTATGAAAGCGCTTCGGGCGATGAGGGAAGGGCGCAGTTCCGATGCCTCCTTGACCATGCACGCGAACGCGGTTGCCTCCTTTCTCAGTCACTACGATCCGGCAAGTCCGTTACTCAAGGGAATGAGCACGTAATCGAGTTCGACGAGGACTCCGGACTGGTTTACAAGACCACGAAACCCGACCTTGCCGGTTTTGTCGCCGTGCCGGTCTGGGGATTGCACAAGGAAACGCAGAAACCGGTTACGCAAGTCAGGCTTTCTTGCGCCACGCCGATTGGCTACCTGGATCGGTGGCGGCTTTTCAACGAGGTGTTCGGCGATCAAGTCGGTCTGGCGGCGATTGTGGAAACGCCCGCCGGAACAAGTCTGCAGATCAGTCAGTTGACCATCGGAGGGACGACTCCGTCGCGCGGACAGGTGATGGAGTTCATGCGGGGTGAAGGGTTCGAATCACTCGACGATGAGTTTCGCAATTGGTGGCGCGCGGAGGATCGGTTGATAGCCGCAGACGCGAAAACAGAAAACTTCAAATTGACACCGGATGGAAACGTGGTGCCGATTGATCTCGTTCCGCTGCGCGTGGGAGATATGGACTCATGGCATCTGGAAGGAACGATGCGGTTTTGATTCGAAATGAAACCAATGAATGGCATGTTGCGAAGACCGTTGTCCGGGGTGCTTTGCCTGTTCGCAGTTGCCGCCTCTGCGGCGGATGGGGAGAATCTGGTCCGACCCGGTCGCTTCAATGTTCCGTTGTCGCCGCCACTTTCGCCACGTGCCGCATTGAAAACATTTCGTTTCGCGGAGCCCGGTTTTCGCATCGAACTCGTCGCCAGTGAGCCACTGATTGAAGACCCGGTGGCAATGACGTTTGACGAGGATGGTCGGCTTTACGTCGCTGAAATGCGTGGATTCACGCTCGACATGAAAGGGAAGGACGAGTTCGAGCCGACTGGCCGAATCTCCGTGCTGGAGGATGTCGATGGTGACGGCGTGATGGATCGCAGTGTGGTGTATCTGGACAAGCTTGTGTTGCCGCGCTCGATTTGTCGCATCAACGGCGGCCTCCTCGTTGCCGAGCACGACAAGCTGTGGTTCACGAAGGACACCGACGGAGATTTGCGCGCGGACTTGAAGGAACTGGTCGATGCTGAATACGCGACATCCGGCAGCGTGGAACATCGACCGAATGGCCTGATGCTTGCGCTCGACAACTGGATCTACAACGGTGCCTCGACCAAACGGTATCAGTTCAAGGACGGAAGGTGGCTGATCGACCAGGTGCAGAAGCGCGGGCAATGGGGTATAACGCAGGATGATTTCGGGCGGCTTTATTACAACTTCAACTGGTCGCAGTTGCACGCGGATATGCTGCCGCCCAAGTATGTGGATCGGAATCCCAACTTCGAGGCCACGTTCGCCATCAATGTCGGCCTGTTGCCGGATCAGAAGGTCTATCCTATCCGACCGAACACGGCGGTGAACCGTGGCTACACGCCGGGTGTGCTCGATAAACGTGGTTACCTCACGGCGTTCGCATCCGCCTGTTCGCCGTTGATCTATCGCGGCGGAATGCTGGGCGGCGCATTTGACGGCAATGCATTTGTCTGCGGACCGTGTGCGAACATCGTGAAGCGCAATCTGGTCACGCGCGAAGGCGTAGTAGTGAAGGCCGAGGGGGCGTATCCGAACCGTGATTTCCTCGCCTCGACCGACGAGCGCTTTCGCCCGGTGTTCATGAGCAACGGTCCGGACGGCGGGCTTTATATCACGGACATGTATCGTGGCGTCATTCAGCAGTGGACCTACATGACGCCTTATCTGCGCGAGGAAAGTCGGCTGCGTGAGTTGGAGTCACCGGTGCGATTGGGTCGCATCTATCGTGTCGTTCGGGAGGGAGCAAAGGCTCAATCGGGCATCAGGCTGAGCGCGCTGTCGAATGAGGAACTGACAAAATTGATCGCGGATGAAAACGGCTGGATTCGCGACACGGCCCAACGCCTGCTCGTTGAACGGCAAGCCAGAGATGCCGAGGAAACTTTACTCAAGATCGTGACTGGTGCCGACGACGCCCGGGCACGGGTGCAGGCATTGTGGACACTCGAGGGTATCGGCTTCAACGAACCCGACAGGTTGCTTGGTAATCTGGCCGACGCCGCGCCGGAGGTGCAGATTGCCAGCATGCGGGTGGTGGAAGCTCGAATGGGTGGCACCAGTCCAGGAATCCGCGCGAGATTTGTCCAGAGCCTGGCATCCCTGGCCGCCACGGCGCCCGAGCCGACGCAGCTCCAGATCATTCTCACGCTCGGTAACGTGTCGGCGACGGAATCGTTGCCCACGCTGATGGCATTGATTCGCGACAACGCCGAGCAGGTCATCATGCGCGAGGCCCTCATGAGCAGTGTTGGTGGTCATGAACTGAGAATGTTGACGGAAATGATGAAGTCGGATTACTGGCCCGAGCCGACCATCGGACGTTCGTTGTTGATCGAAAGTCTCGTTTCGGCGGTTGTCGCCGGCGCGGAGTCGGATTCCATCGCGGGCATGCTGACATGGCTCGACAACCCGGTCGCCGGAATCGGTTGGCGCGAGTCGGCGGTGCTCTCGGGAGTTTCGGTGCGGGCGAGACAACAACGTCGCGAACCGATTCGATTGAAGGCCAAGCCCGCGTTCGTGTCGCGAGTGAATTCGATTGCAGAACCGGGATTGCGACGCGCGCTGACTAAACTTTCGGAAAGGCTCGCCTGGCCGGGGCATGAACCGGTGAGGAAATCCGCGTCCAAAGATGTCAAACCGTTGTCTGCGGCAGACGAGAAACGGTTTGTGAAGGGCCGGCAATTGTTCGCCAACTACTGCGCCGCCTGTCATGGAATCGATGGCGGCGGCTTCAAGCCACTTGGGCCGCCGTTGATTGATTCCGAATGGGTGAGTGGTGTCGAGGGGCGGCTGATTCGAATCGTCCTTCATGGCATGGAGGGGCCTGTGACAGTTGCCGGCAAGGTTTATGAACCGCCGAACATCCTACCAGCGATGCCGGCCGTCTCGACGTTGCCGAGCCAGGAGATTGGCGAGATTTTGACCTATATCCGCCGTGCCTGGGGACACACCGCCGCGCCCGTCGATGCCGGGACAATTCAAAAGCTGCGGCAGTTGAATTACGGGCGACTGACTGCGTGGCGCGCCGAGGAATTGATGAAGATTCAGGCCGGAGAAAGTTTGGAGACCGGGTATCGGAAGACAGAATCGAGCGAGGAACGGAAGTAACCGCGCGCGGCTGTAAGGGTAGCGCAGGCTTCCAGCCTGCACGAGGCTTGCGCAAGACAGAAACGCGGGAGGGTAATCCGGGAACGCGAGTTGACAGATGCCGGCTTCCCACAGGCGGGACGCCTGCGCTACGATTCAAATCTCGCAACGCTGAATGGATGGACTTATGACTACGAGCATGACTCGCCGAGATTCATTGAAACTGGCTGCGGCCGGTGTGGCCGCGACCACGTTTGCGACGGAATCCACGTTTGCGAAAAGCAAAGTGGCGCCGAAACTCGCCGTCTCAACTGCGTCGTACATGATTCGCGGAAGACTGAAACGACAGCGCGGATTGCCGCCGGATGTACCGGTGTTTCGCGATGCGGTGCATTTCGTCGAGCATTGCCATCAGCTCGGAGCCGGCGGTGTTCAGGTCGGCGTTGGTGCCTGGCATTTGGATGGAACGGCGAAGAAGGTCCGTGCCCGTGCCGAGGAATTTGGAATGGTGATTGAAGGGCAGATTGGACTGCCTCGCAACGAGGATTCGGTTGACGAGTTTGAACGCTCTGTCAAGGCGGGCAAGGAGGCGGGTGTACTGATTTTTCGCACGGTGATGCTCGGCGGTCGTCGGTATGAGACGTTCAAGACCAAGGCATCCTGGGAGGAATTCCGAAAGGATTCGTGGAAGCGCTTGACGCTCGCGGAACCAATCATGCGGCGTCATGGCGTCAAACTGGCCCTGGAGAACCACAAGGACTGGCGGGTGGACGAGATGCGCGCGATTCTCGAGCGAATCAGTAGCGAGCATGTCGGGGTGAATCTTGATATGGGCAACAACATTTCGTTGCTGGAGGATCCGATGGAGGTTATCGTGATGCTCGCGCCGTTCACGATGACGACGCATATCAAGGACATGGGCGTGCGGGAATACGAGGACGGTTTTCTTCTATCGGAAGTCCCGTTTGGCGATGGCTTCGTGGATATTCCACGGGCGGTTGAAATCTGCCGCAAAGCGAATCCGAACGTGCAGTTCAATCTGGAAATGATCACCCGCGACCCGCTCAAGGTGCCGTGTTTAACCGACGCCTATTGGGAGACATTTGATCGCCTGCCGGCGAAAGTGCTGGCCCGCGCGTTGGCCATGGTGAAGAAGAACCCATCGAAGAAGGATCTACCAACGATTGCCGGAATGAGTCTCGCCGAACAGGTGGCTTTCGAAGAGGAAAACAACCGTAAGTCGTTCGAGTGGTGGAAGCGCGTGATTGGTTGAGATCTGGCAAGAACTATTGGATGATCCGGGGGTGCATTCAGACGGAGTACCGGAGCGCGGCGTTTACGCCGCAGAAACGTTCGCATGCAACCATCGTCACCCGTATGCGGAAGATTTCTGTATCGCAACGCCTCAGCGGACTGAAGTCCGCGCTCCTGCGGCGTCGGTTTCGCCCGATTGCGCCCATGCCCCGGCCGGAACGAATAATCCGATTGCGAAAGCGAGTTCGGAGGGTAGAGTCGAACCATGCGAGTCGAAGCGGAAATCGAAGATCCGACACACCTGAAACTGAGACTCCCGCTTGATGTAGGAGTGGGCAGCACGATTGTTTTTGAAATCGTCGCGACGAGTGGAGACTCAGATCGAAGGGGGTTTCTCGCGGGATCATCCGCCCTGCTCGAACGGGCGTATGGCGAGGACGAACCTGACTACTCCGAGTCGGGAACGCCAATCAATCAGTAGGCTTTCAGATGGAACGATGCAGATGGAGCGCGGAATTTATTCCGCAGAAACGTGGATTTGCCAATCGGTGGCCGTGGATGCCGATGGGGGGTTCTGAAACACAAAACGGTGTTGGGTACCAACGACATGGGAATGCGCGTGAACCTTGGTGAAAGGAGGACACTTCTGCGGACTGAAGTCCGCGCGCCTGCCGCTCCAACTGCGTTGTTCCGGTTCAAATGGTTGCGGAAGGTGACGTGGTGGTGGGACTCATGCCTGAGAATTGAACAGTATTCGAAACGTGATTTTGCGGCCAGACGGGAAACAAATGAAGACGCTCAACTTTCCAGCCACGTTTTTTGACCATTGTCTGAGTCGCGAATTCTGGTGGGTAATTTTGGTGATTGCCTTCTTACTGGTGGAAGGACAGTCGCGCGCGGCGGAGCCGGAGGTGGCGCTTCCGTCTGATTGGTCGGTCGGAACAGCGGTTCGGTATGAAGTGGTCCGCATCAAGGAAAATACGCGCGGTGACCAGTTTGGCCGCGGCGAAGTACGCACTCCGTTGACCTTGGAGATCATCGAACGAACCAAAGCCGGCTACCGGATTGCCTTGGGATATGGTCGGAGCAAGGTTATTGAGCCGAAAAACCTGAACGCGGCTCAGGAGCGAATGGTCGGTATCGCCGACGGGTTGCATTATGTGCTGCGGACGGACGATGCCGGCACACCGGAGGAACTCGTCAATGCTGCGGAAGTATCCGAAACTTATCGCAAGGTGCTTGGTGAAATTAGAAAAACGTTGGAGGAATCCGGCTTACCCGAAGCACGAATCAAACAGAGTCTGGCGATGATTGAACCGTTGACCCGCCCAGATCGGGTATCGGCCACTGCGATGAAGGAGCCGAACATCTTTTTCCTGCTTACGGGCGCGAGCTTCGTTTCCAGACGGGCGGTTGAGTACGATGACCAACTGGCGAATCCCTTGACGGGCAAACCGATGGCGACGCGGGCGCGAATGGTGCTCAAGGTCGTTGATCGGGAAAAGGGTGAGGCGAATCTGGAATGGTCGCAGTCCCCGAAACCAGGCAGCCTTCCAGATGGGGTGACGATGACCGACAAGTCGGATTACATCATCAATCTCAAGACCGGTTGGCCACGACGGATTAGCTATGAACGGGTGATTGCGTCCGGTTCAACCAAGCGGGTTGAGCGGATTGTTTTTTAGCGCCGTAAGCCGTGAAAATTGCGTAGTAGCGGACTTGTTTTTCACTCCCCGCTCGTCCCGCGGGGAGTGAAATTGCCGAAACGAGGTTTCGCGCCGTGAACCCCTGAACCGTAGCAGCCGACGTGAGGCTCTGACTTCTTTTACCCGACATTGCATGAGCCTCCTTACGTCGGCTGCTACCAGGTTCAGTGAGAGCGCCTTGTTCCTTTCGGACCTGCTCTCCTCCATTTTCTACGAAGAAAGGGAGCAAGGATTCGGCTCCGTTCTTCCGGGTTCACTGGATGTGCAGGATTTTGAGATGCGCTCCAACGCGAACACCTCTATTCCACGTGGCCAACTGAACCGTACCGCTATACTGGTCGCATGAACTGGCAAGACATCTGTGACGACCCCGCGCTACAGGACTTGCCATACAAAATCGAACTGAATCGGTTCGGGCAGATTGTCATGAGTCCAGCTTCGAACGAGCACGGGCGTTACCAGACGCGGATCGCGGCGAAACTGCTTCAAACCATGGAAGGGGGCGAAGTAATCAGGGAGTGCTCCATTGACACCACGGATGGAACGAAGGTCGCCGAAGTGGCATGCGGTTCCTCTGCATTCTTCGCACAGGACGGACTTGTCACCCCGTTGCCGTGCGCTCCGGAAATCTGTGTGGAGGTGGTATCCCCCTCAAACGCGGAGGAAGAGATGCAGCAGAAGATTCAACTCTATTTTGAGAAGGGAGCGAAGGAGGTTTGGCTCTGCGATGAGTTCGGGACAATCGAGTTATATGTGGATTTGGTTAAGAGCGAATCGTCGATCATTGCCCCGGGATTTTCATCGAACATTTAGGCCCGACAGGCTGGTGTCGGGCAAACCGGAATCCGTAAAGATGACGGCGGCGAACCTGTGTTCGTTTTGAGACATTTGAGAAATTGCCAGGAAAGGTGCTGGCGCGCACGCTGGCGATCGTGCAGAAAAACCCCGCGTGGCAAGACCTTCCGCAAACGGCCGAAAAAAGCTTGTTGAACGGGTGGCTTTCGAGGAGGAAAACAACCGCAAGTCGTTCGAGCGATGAGATAACCTTTTAAAACTGAGATTGATAGGGCAGTCTAGCTGGCTCAATGGATAAAGCGAAGATGACGTTCAGCAAAAACTTCGGATTTATTCGTGATATGCAAAGGTTGTTAACTTTCATCGGCGGAATGCCCGTGTTGGCGATTCTCCTCTGTTTCGCGGTGTTCGCGAACGGATGTGGGCCGAGAATATCAATTTCGAACCTGAGTCCACACTCAAACGAAGACGTTGGTTATGACAGCAATGACGATGGAACGAACGACGTTGTTTCAATATACAAAAACGGATACGTGGTGAAGGCTGTGTATGATCGTAATTTCGATGGAAAATTTGATCTGAC
>CALBIE010000766.1 GCA_937893495.1 uncultured Verrucomicrobiales bacterium
TGCCTATCGTCCAGTCGATGGGTTTGTCGAGATGACACAGGTTGCAGGCATTGGGTTGATTGGACTCGATCATGGCTTTGTCCGTCGGACTGAATATTCGATGCGTCCGGACCATGTCTTGCATCCCTTCGTTGATCTTCGGCATGTGGCAGTTCATGCAACGGCTTCCCCCGCTCTCGACGGAATGTCGGGTGTGCATCGTCAGCGCCTCGGTCACTTTGAATTGCTGATGGCAGGTGATGCATTTCTGGTCATCCTGGCGCGGTGACGGCGTCCACTTTTTTCCGGTCGCCAGATGGGGGTCGTGGCAATGCACGCAGGTCATCGGTTCCATGGAATGCTCCACGGCGAGGGCCGGACTGTAACAATGCCCGTTGATGGCGTCAGAATACTCCGTCGAATTCCAGGTATGCATGCCACCGGCATATTCAGTTCTTTCCCCCGAATGGCAGCGCGCGCAGACAAAATTCACGTTCTCGCGGGTTCGTCCCAATACCTCTGCGGATTCCTTTCCAGACGAAAACACATGGGGCCCCGCAAAGAAAAACGGAGGCAGTTGGCTGGTCGAGGAAACACGGCTCTGTTCGACGTGTTGTCGGCAACCCAAATGACAGGCTTCGCAGGTGATTCCCAATGAGACTGCGTTGGTCTCCGCCTTCATAAAACTAAATTCACTCATCAAAGTCGCGATTGACTGATCCGGTGGCATCAGTCGCGCCAAGTCAGTTGGATTATCCGCCCCCCATTTGTCTTTCAGATAGCCTTGAAGATCGAAAGAAACGGAACGGGGAGAATACTTCTGCCCACGGATGATGCCTTGGCGAACAAGCCAATCTCCTGCTGGCAGCGTGGTATGGCATTCGCTGCATAGTCTATCATACGGGCTGAATTGATAGTTGTCATAGGGATCACCGGGTACCTGATCCTTATCCTCCAGCTTTTCCACGTGAACGGTCGGCACCCATTCCTTTTTGTCGATCCAATATCCGAACGGCAAAACATGGTCCACCCTGCGTTGGGCCTCCTGATCGGGCGACTCGCCCTCGATCAGGCGACCGACATAATACTGAAAAAAGCGGGAACCAATCGTTCTTCTGATCTGATAAACCCACCGTTTTCCATTGCGCTCAGTGCTCATGCGAAACTCGCCATTCTGGCGATAAAATTTCCCTACGCCGCCAAGGTAGTGGATCTCGCGATTACTTGAAAAATCGCCCTTGACCTGGCCCTCTCCGACCATGGCATTCATCCATCGGTGGGGATGGGAGGACCAGTTTTCGAAATTCTTCTGATGACACTCCCGGCACGCCTCGGGCCCCGCGTAGTCCCGTTTGCGGGTATTGCTCAATACTCCGGTCACCAGACTCGCGTTCGTCACCGAATCTGGAACCTGTTCCCACCAATAACGAAACTTTATGTCGGGCTGGAATTGATTGGTAGTAACCTGGCTGAAAACCATTCGACCCCTTTCTCCGCCGGGAGAATCTATCAATGTTGTCGATATTTCCGGTGTCGGTTCCGCGTAAGGCCCGGGGAGATTAACAACCCGCTTTTCTCGTTGATTTACAATCAGAACGACTGCGGCGATCGCCAGCACCCCACCGATCACAAATGACGCCAAAAGCCGTCCTGGGTTAGGATGACCAGCGCGCCCGGACGAAGGCTTTAGATTGCCGTCGGAATCCATCACCAAAAGATTATCGCTTCAACGCGGCATGTAAAACCAATTGAACAAACGTTTCGCGCTCAAGACCACAACCTGACTGCCAACCGCCGTGAATTGTCGGAGAGTGCCACTTCGCGAAGATATTCCGGATTCTAAACGTTTTCGTCGCTTCCTGAAATCACTCGATTCGATGAAAGTCACAGTTGCAAAAGATATTCCACGAGACTCCGAATCTCCTGCCTCGTGAGAAGACTGCCGACCGGGGGCATAATCGAGACGACCGGAGTGCGGGCAACGGCGTCCGACCGCTTCACCTTCAGTGTTTTTCCGTCCGGTTGAACCAGATGAATTTCCGTCTTTGTCTCTTTCCTCAATTGGCCGCCCACGACTTCGCCGTCCTTCAATGTCACGTTCATCGTTCCGTAGCCGGGCGCGACCAGGCTGTTTGGTCCAATAAGGGACTGTAGCAAATATTCTCTGCCCTTCTTCCCGATGCCCGTTAAATTCGGACCAATAATACTCCCGCCCTTCTGCTTGCCGACCTGATGGCACCGCACACACTGCGCGGTGATATGCGTGTCGAAAACTTCCTTTCCTTCCCGGGAATTGCCCCCGTCAAGGCATTCGGTAAAATGGGTCACATAGTTGGTCGGATGTCGTTTCGCGTAATAACCGGCAAGTTGATTCGTCAACCCGCGTTTCTCGGCTGCTTCGATGATGTCCAATTTCAGCGCCGCGACCGCCTTCCCTTGCGAAACCTGTTTAGCCCAATCGCTGATGATGCCATCCGCCGTTTTCGATCCGATCAGTGCCAGTGTTGCAAAGGCCGCCTGTCGCTCAGGAATGCCCTTCAATTTATCCAGTTTCTCAGCCAGATACGTTACCGCCTGCTCCTTGTCCGTCTTCGCCAGCAACTGTGCACCGGCGATGCGCAATTCGGGCACTCGCGACTTGAGGGCGTAATGGACGGCTTTTGTTGTCTTCAAATTGTTTACCGCAACAACCCGTAGCGAATTGGGAGCTTTTTCGTTTTCCAGAAGATTGAAGAGCGCTCTACCATCGAGCTGGATGTCAATCCTGGTAGAAAGCTCCACTGCCTTTTCGATCAGCGCATTGTCGCCCGAAACAACGAGTTGACTGATTTCCTCTGCAATCGCCGTCGCAATGGGTTTCGACTCCCGCCTGCCAAGATCGCGACGACGACCATCCACGCGATCCAGCAACGGTGGCTCCACCCAATCGCGCAGGGCATCGAGCGCCTCAAGTCGCATCGCCTTCGGTTGATCCTCGCGCACGGCATACCTCGCCACTCTCACGGCATTCTCAACCGATCCGAGTCGGAAGTTCGCGTTGATGCCGCGCCGCAGGAAACCCTCATTCTTGTACGGATACGAACGGTGGCCCAACGTTTCCGCCAGTTCGGGCAGCGCGTCCGGAATTGAAAAATCATCGTGAATTGCCCGCGCCGCTTCCGTCGCACCCCAATCGGTCAGGTCATTGAGAAATTTCGCAACGCCCGGATGCTTCTGCATTCGCAACGCGACGATAGCACAGACGCGAACAACTTCGTAATCGTGATCGTAGAGTTCCACGAGTTGTTCCGGCGTCGCGCATCCGGCGAGACCGAACGCGACTGCATGCCGCATATAGGTATCGTCGATTTTCAACTTGTCCGCGATGGCGATGAGTGGCCCAGCAGCGGTCGCCACTCTGTGTTTACCAGCGGTGATGGCCGCATAGAATTGCACACGGGGATTCTTCGACATTAACAGCCCAACGACTCGCTTTCCGTCAAAAGCTCCTGGTTTCAAATCTCCCAGCATCTTGACCGCTTGCGTTTTGATTTCGTCGTCCGGGTCGGTCAACAAATTGATCAGGGTGGACTTGGCCAACGGAACCGCTTTCCGGGCGAGCTGCCCCAATCCCCACACGGCGTGAATGCGTTGCAACTGCGAATCGGCGGCGAGCGCATCCTTCAAAGCCTTTGCGCTCGTGCGTTTCACGAGTTCAAACTGCGCGCCGAGCCGCACCCGTTGATCCGCATGCTCGAGCGACTTGATCAAGCCATCCGTATCGGTCCTGCTGAATCCCCTGGCGAGCAGTTCCTTCACTTCCTCGCGCGCCGGATCGTTGCCAGATTCTGGATCATCAATTTTCCAAACCGCGCCTTTCTGATTCAAAGGATAGCCCCCGCCCCAATCGACTCCATACAATCCGCCGTCCGGGCCGAAACTTAAACCGACCAGGGCAATCCCGTTGCCAATCTGGTGCGAGTTGATCATTTCAAACGAGGCGCCCTTCGGTTTGGTCTGGAACGCCCACTGAATTCCCCGCGGGGCTTCCGTCAGGAAAAAGTATTTTCGATACGCCAGACTCAGGGCGGTCCCCGGATTGTAAACGAATCCCGCCGGACCATCTTCGTAATTACTGATTGCCGGCGTGATATATGCCGGTTGTCCTTCGTGCCAGGGTATACTCAACCCCTCGGCCATCCACGGATTGTAGCCGCTGCCGCGATATTGATAGTTACAGCGCCAACCGGCATCCATGCCCTCAACGATATAAACAAAACGCTCCTTCTCGCCCGGCTGATCGGAATCATTGTCCACGCCGAACCAGTTGCCAAACTCGTCGAACGCCGGTTCCTGCACGTTGCGCAGGCCGTGGGCGAATACCTCGAAATCAGTTCCATCCGGTTCGCAGCGCATCATGCCACCCTGATTCGGATAATGAAACTTGCGTCCGTCCTTCGTCGTGACGCTGATCCCCTTGTCGCCAATGGTCCAATAAATTTTCCCATCCGGTCCCACGCGCAATCCATGCATGTCGTGCCCCCCGTAGGCGATGTGAAGCCCAAACCCGGTTGCGATGATCTCGCGCTTGTCCGCCTTGCCGTTGCCATCGGTATCGCGCAACCGCCAGACATCCGGCGCAATCGTGGAATAAACGTCTCCCTCATGCCACAATACGCCAGCGGCAATGCCAGTGACTTCGGTCGAAAAATCCTCGGCATAAACCTGAATGTGATCGGCAAACCCGTCACCATTCGTGTCTTCAAGCAAATGAATGCGCTCCGTCAAAACCGTCAAATCGCGCCAATCGTGCGAGCCGTCCTTGTTGAGATCCTCAACCCGTTTTTCATTTTCCTCGGATCGCAGAGGAGAAAGGTGTTTGTGATAATGCGCCCGCTTTTCCGCAACACTTTGAAAACCGACGTCATCGGGAACCCAATCGCGATTGGCCCTAATATCGAGGTCGTTCGCCTTCCGCCGCTGAGTCTGCGTCGCATAGACCCGCCCCAGGTTATCGTGGCTCAGTGCCACCGGATCCGGCACGTTGAGAACACCGCTCCATTTCACGAATTTCAAGGTCTTCGCCTGCTCAGCCAACCGGGCTGATTCGGTGGATACCTGCACACTGATCGCAGCCTTTTGCTTCGATGCCGTTCCCGCGAGAGCAACCGTGTGAATGTTTGCCCAGTCGTTTTCGTTGCTGCCATTGACAATCACCCGCAGATGGCGCACTCGCTGCGGCGCGAAGGAGTAGGTCGCCACCGCGTCACCCTTGCCCGGGCTGGAAAACGTCCCGAGCGTCTTCCAATTCACCCGATCCGTCGCGCCCCGCAATTCAAATGCATAGCGACGGTTCCCGCTGACAAATCCGATATCGAGCCCATCAATCTGCCGCTCCTCCTTGAACTCAAGCTGAAGGTATTCTCCTTTGCCGAGCGCGGCCCACTTAGTCTTCGGGTCGCGGTCCGCCACGTTGCCGGGAGAAAGTCCATCCTGGATCTTGCTCGCGATAATCTCCGCAATGTATTCGTGATCCTTCAGGCGGGACACCACGGGACCGTGTTGCTTCGGAGCGGCGACAGATTTCTTTGCCTTCGCCTTCGTCTTTCCCTTGGTCTTTGGAGCCGGCTTGGCGGGCGGGACCGACTTGAAACTCTGGTCCACCTGGCGATCCGCCATCACACCCCGAATTTCCACATCGTCCCACAACCCCAAATCATCAAACGAACCCAACCCAATCGCACCCCATGCGAACGTCTTGTCGTGCGCGACCTTCTGCGGGTTGTCCATGTCGTCAAAATAAACGGCGATCAATCCGTCCTTCACGCTGCGAACCACCTTCACCTGATGCCAGGCGTCGTCCCTCCACGGCACGCTCACATCCGGTGTCTCGGTAATCTTTGTGCGCGGCGCGTCATTGACGATGAAGATCTGGCTCGAATGCGGATCGGGCACTTCGCCGAGGTGCACATAATAGAAATGCGCCGGATCCTGAAACCCGAAGAAAATGCACATGTCGCGATGGCCGCGAGTCGTCTGCAAGGTCTTGACGCGGGCGGTCAGGACGAAGTCGCCCAACACCTTGTCCTTCAACAAAGAGATGCTGTGAGGACTCCGATGCGGCGGTTGATAGTTTGACTTGCCGTGGAGATGATAAACGAAATTGCCATCATCCTGCTTGTCCACGGTCCACATCTTTGCGTCGCTCGGCAGCCACGCGTTCGCGCCCTTCTCGAAATCGTCGCGATGCACGAGCGGGAGGTTGGCGGCGGTGGCGGTCGCCTGTAGAACGGCAAGGCAGGCAACCAAAACAACAAGTTTCTTCATGGCATTCAAGGCCGCTGAAAATCGGCAACATTTCAGGAAAAGTCCATCGGTTAATGACGACCGTAATCGTAGCGCAGGCATCCTGCCTGCACCGGCAACCGAAAAAACCAAAGGCCGCGCTCCAGCCATTTCAACTTCGTGGTTCCGCGATAGCGGGCCGTTCAATAATTCAATCGTTGGTAGCAGCCGAGGCAACGAGGCTCAAACTCCTTCAAAAAAGTCACATACCTCCGGTAAAACTGGAGGTATGAAATCGGGGGCGCTCAAAGCGCTTGCTTCGCTGCGGTGCCCGCTGTTTCCCCGGCAACCTCTTTCCATCATTGCGTCTCGCGTAATTCGCTCCGTGCCCCGCCTCTGAGATTTCATTACACCATTTAGTTTGCGCGGGGGCATCTTCCCCCTCACCCAGCCTCTCCCTCGGGGCGAGGGAAACCTAATGCACCCAGGGTGAATGGTTTGACGATCCCATCTGCAAATCCAGCGCACTGTATGACCTCCTCTCCCCGAGGG
>CALBIE010000767.1 GCA_937893495.1 uncultured Verrucomicrobiales bacterium
TGATGGAAGAGGAAAGCAAGCCGCAGACCCGTTTTTTTACCCGGGAGGACTTGTTTGCAAATACCAAACCCTATGGCGTGGGGATCGTGACATTTTCGTTGATTGCGGTCTGTGTGTTCGTCGCATTCTATACCAACCTCGGAAGCGAATTCGAAAACGCCAACCCATTTCGAATCACCGAAGTGCAAAGCGATGGAGATATGGCGCGTTGGACCCGAGGTTTACCCGAGGTTCGAAGTGGTCAGATATGGCGATTGGTGGGGCCAATTTTTCTTCACTTTGGGTTGATTCATTTATTGTTCAATATGATGTGGCTATATGATCTTGGAAGTATGCTCGAGGCCCGAAAGAGCCCATATTTTCTTGCTGGATTTGTTGTCTTTTCGGGGGCGGTTTCAAATTTTGCGCAGTTCTATTTTGTCAATCCTCTGTTTGGTGGGATGTCCGGAGTGGTTTACGGATTGTTTGGCTACATCTGGATGAAATCCCGGTATCACCGAGGATCGGGTTTTTCACTGCATCAGCAAACAGTGGCGTTGATGGTGATCTGGTTTTTCGTCTGCATCTTTGGGTTGGTCGGGCCGGTTGCCAATTGGTGTCATGGCATTGGTCTGGCTGTCGGTCTATTCTGGGGAGTCTTGACGAGTCCCGGAGCCTTCAAGCGGATCATGTCTGGACGGTGGTGATTGGGCACCTCGGGCGAAGCCCCGGAGCGCGGCGTTTGCGTCGCGGAAGCGTTCGACTGCAACCACTGCCCGCAAACTTCTGATGTGTTCTCCGTTTCAACGTCTCTGCGGACTGAAGTCCGCGCTCCCCCGGCGGGGCTCCGGTCGAAGGCGTCCGTGGTGATTGATCTTTCCAAGTTCGACGCCGGGTCCTAGCTTGCCAATGTTCCAATTCATTCATCATGAAAAAACTGCTGACGATCTTACTCCTGGGATTTTCCACCGCTGCGATTGACGCCCAGCCGCGTGACCCGCTGCCACTCTGGCCGGACGGCGCTCCGGGGGCACTGGGAAAAGCGGACCAGGATATCCCGACCATTACTCCGCACTTCGCGAATCCGACGAAAGCCACTGGCGCGTCAATTGTCATCTGTCCGGGTGGTGGCTACGGCGGGTTGGCTGTGCATGAGGGCTCGCATTACGCATTGTGGCTGAACGAATTGGGGATCACTGCATTTGTCCTGAAATATCGACTTGGATCGAAGGGATACCGGCACCCGTGTATGCTGCAGGATGTGAGTCGCGCGCTTCGTTACGTGCGCGCGAATGCCGAAAAGTGGAAGCTCGATCCCGAGCGGGTAGGGGTCATGGGTTCATCGGCGGGCGGACACCTGGCATCGACCTTGTTGACCCATTTTGATGCCGGCGATGCGAAAGCGACGGACGTAATCGATCGGGAGAGTTGCCGGCCCAATCTGGGAATCCTGTGCTATCCGGTGATCACGTTTGGTGAGTTCACCCACAAAGGTTCGCGGCGAAATCTGCTGGGCGATAAGCCATCCGATGAATTGATTGAATTCTTGTCGAACGAGAAGCAGGTCAGGAAAGACACGCCGCCGACGTTTATTTTTCATACGGTCGCGGATCGGGCCGTCCCGGTGGAGAATGCGTTGATGTTCGCGCGGGGATTGCGTGAAAAAGGTGTGGAGTTTTCGCTGCATATTTACCCAAAGGGCAATCACGGGATTGGCCTGGGCAGCAGCAAATGGGATCCGGAAAGCCGCCATCCGTGGGTCGGCGAATGCGCCCGCTGGTTGCAGGGGCTGGGATTTGCGCGAAAGTAAGAGCGGAGTCCGAAGCGTTCTCGAGACATCATGCGCGCGAGACTCAAGCCCTGGTTGAAGTGGATGGCAGTTGGCTTGTTGCTGGTGGGACTCGGGTTCCTGGCCCATGCCTATGAGCAGGTCACGAAGATTCGGAAATTCGAACGTTTGCAGAAAGAGGGTCAGAACATCATCGCCAGTTTCAAAGAGATTCGCCCTGAATCGGAATCCGCAAATAGCTGGGCGAACACCGTAACATTGGTCCACAACACCTGGGGCAATGTCGTTTACAGTCCGGCCCGGGTTCCGAATGAGACGGTGGTGATATTGAACGAGGGATTGCGTGAGATGCGTCGCGGGGCGGGACCGACCAATGCGCTCGAGCAACTCGACCTCGTATTTGATCAATTGTTACGGGTCCGACCGGAGCAAACTCGATTCATTATCGGAATGCGCGAGGCGTTCCGCGAGGCATGGGCGAAACGGGTTGCCAGTGTTCCAACTGCAAATTGACGGACCACTGCGTAAAGGTTCTCCAGTTTGAAAAATCGAAACCACATGGAGGTCGCCAAGCTCGAACAGATTGATTCGACACACGTGTTGTGTCGTGGTCGAACGTTTGTCTATTTCGGTGGATGCGATTACTTGAGAATGAGTTGGCATTCAGCGGTTCGTCGGGCCGCGATCCAGGGTATCAACTCCGCCGGACTCAACGTCGCGGCCTCTCGCATGACGACGGGAAATCATCCGGTTTACGATCAATTGGAACGGCGTCTTAAAGCGTTCTTCAGGGCACCGTCCGCGACGCTGGTTTCCAATGGTTATCTGACCAATCTCGCTGTGCTGCAGGGATTGGGTTCCGATCTCGGTCTTATTTTAATTGATGAGAATGCCCATGGCTCGTTGCGCGACGCAGCGATGCTGGCGGGAACGAAAGTCGAATCTTTTGCGCACTGCAATGTTGGCGATTTAGCGAAACGGATTGCCCGTCATCGTAACGAGGCGATCATGGTGATGACTGATGGGGTCTTTGCCGCGACGGGGCGATTGGCACCGTTGGGCGAGTATCAGCGGGTCATTCCGAATGCGGGATGGTTATTGGTCGATGACGCTCATGGAGTTGGCGTGCTCGGCAAAACCGGGCGAGGCAGTCTGGAACATTGGAAATTGAAGCGAGGACGGGTGATTCAAACTCTGACCCTCAGCAAGGCATTAGGCGTTTACGGCGGGGTGATTGTTGGGGCGTCATCAATTCGGCGTCGCATCGTGGCAAACAGTTCAATCTTTTCGGGTAATACGCCACTGCCGCCTCCGTTGGTTTTAGCAGCGATGAGGGCAGTTGAAGTAGTTGATGGATCTCCGGCAATTCGCGAGCGGTTGTGGTCGAATGTCCGATTTTTCGAAAATGAATTGTCCGTTGGGATCTCGAATCCGGTAAAATTGGTATTTCCCGTTTGGTCCGTGGCGCCATCGATGTCCTCGCGGACCAAAACCCTACAGCGCAAACTGTTGGCTGCCGACATTCATCCGCCGTTCATTCGTTATCCGGGTGGACCGGAAAACGGTTTTTTCCGATTTGCCATTTGTAGCCGACATTCTCGAACCCAGCTAAGGCAGTTGGCGGCAGTCCTGCGCGATGCGAGGGTGTTAAACTGACGCGAAACCGGAAGCGTGCTGTTGAAGTAGAAGGAGCGCGGAATTCATTCCGCGGAACCGTCCATTTCAAACCATCGGTCACGCACTTGCTTCTGATTTCGATACGGTGCGCCATATCGTGAGTCAGGATCACCTATTCAAAATCGCGCACGCCCATTGGTAAACTCACGTTCCAGCGGTTTGAATGCAGCGCTCCGGCAAAGAACGTGTCCCGCCGCGCGCAATGGAAGTCCCCGGGTTATTTTCTGGCCAAATCGCCTGCTTGCCGGTTCAATCGCCCAACCGATGAGCACTCCCTCAATTCTGAAACCGGCGGAGCTGAAACCGGCGACCGATCTGGTCGAAAAAGTTCTCGAACAACTCGATCGCATTCTGCTTGGTCGCCCCGAGTTGCATCGTCTGGTTCTGATCGGCATCCTCGCCCGCGGGCATGTGTTGCTGGAGGGTGTGCCGGGTCTGGGCAAGACGGCGCTCGTAAAAACGCTGGGAGGAATTCTCAAACTGGATTTCAAGCGCGTGCAGTTTACGCCGGACCTGATGCCGGGAGACATTCTGGGAACGAATATCCTGCAGGAAAAGGAGAGTGGTGAACGCGAAATGGTTTTTCAACCGGGACCTGTTTTCACGAATCTCCTGCTGGCGGACGAAATCAATCGCGCTTCTCCAAAAACTCAATCCGCAATGCTGGAAACGATGCAGGAAGGTTGCGTGACCTTGCTGGGTAATACCCGGCAGCTTCCGCAACCGTTCTTCGTTCTGGCCAGTCAGAATCCCATTGAACTGGAAGGGACTTATCCGCTGCCCGAGGCGCAATTGGATCGCTTCCTGTTTCGGTTGCTGTTTCAAAACGTGAACGTGGATGTGCTGACCAGCATTATCAGCGAACGCCGTCGCGGTGAACTGCCATCGCCGACGTGGCAACTCGAACCTGAGCAACTCAATCAGTTGTTCGCCGTTATGGACCAGATCTTTCTCCCGGCGCCAGTGGCTCGCTACATCGCGAGGTTGGTTGCCGGCACTCATCCTGACCATGCGGAAGCGACCGAGGCCGTAAAGCAATATGTCACTTACGGTGCGTCACCTCGCGCTGCGATCGGTATTTCTGAGGCCGCGCGAGGACATGCGCTTCTTGATGGACGTCCCACGGTCGGGTTCGAAGACGTCAAGGCCGTTGCTTCATCGGTGTTGAATCATCGCATCATTCTGAATTATCAAGCGCGCTTTGATCGATTTGACACGACCGCGTTGGTGACCGATCTGCTTGCGCGAGTGGATGAAACGGGCCTGGCTCTGCCTGCGGATGTGGAGGTTGTGGAAGCGACTGCATGAAGCAGGTGATAGCAGTCTCATTGCACGGGCTCCGTCGGCGGTTGGGCGGATTGTGCGGGTGTCTGCTCATCATCTGCCTTGGCCTCGGAGGTAATTCCGCCCAATCTGCCGAAGAGCGATTCGGGCCGATCACGGTTGGTCATCAGCCCATGGTGAATGGGCAGACCCACCACGGATATTTTGAACATCGGTTTCAGGTTTCCAACGCGCATGAGTCCGATAGTTTCGAGGTGACTGTCTCACTACCGAACGCGTCTCACGGTTCCGGTAACGTCATCCATAAACTGTCCCGCACCGTGACCATTGGTCCGCTTACCTCGATACGGTTGGTATTGCTGCAACCGCCGCTGATGATTCTAGGCAATAACAGGGCTCAGATTTCAATCAATGGTCGCGCGCAGGGTGAGCTGAATCTTTCTCGCGGTTACACGCACATGACCCGCCATTCCTCGGGCGGTCTGCCTCAGCGAACCATGCTGGTCAGCCGCAGTTTGAACAGTTCCGCGTTGGATTCGGCGTTGCGCAAGACGGGTAGCACGCTGGTTCCAGCCGGAGCGGATTATTCCCCCGGACGAGCGACCGGGAAGCCGGATGTCAAGGGGAGTAGTCGTTCGGTTTATGATCGATTGGCCTGGCTGCCGGCCCGAAGCGCGGGTGCCGAGTGGCTCGAGTTGCAGTTTGCAACGCCGATGAAAGCGGAGAAAATTCGCATTATCTATAATGGCGTTTCTGAAGTGTTCAAAGACATCCGGCTGCATGATGACAAGGGAGGGCAGGTGGCCAGTGTTACGGTGACCAATACCACGGCACGGGCTTCCGGAAAATTTCACCCGTTCGAGATCACGTTCCCGCTGACGCCGAATCCCGTCCGGATGGTTCGCATCAACATGGATACGTACCGGAAAGGTGTGACGGGCATTGATGCCGTGGAATTGATCGGCGGCGGCACCAACCAATGGGCAAAAAGTGCCAACGCGAGCAGTTCTTACGGGAGTCGTTCAAGTTCGCGGCGCGGTTCGAGTCCGACGGGCTATTTTCCCGAAGTGATGCGCTCGGAGTTCGAGGTCGGGGACTGGAGCGATCATTGGCTGGCCTATTCGGCGTTTGACGCCGTCATGCTCAATGCGGCCGATTTCAAGGAAATGCCCCCGCAGGTCGTTGATGCACTCTGGCGGTATGTGGAAACCGGCGGAGCACTTTTCTCGCTGGGCGAGCCGCCCGTTCCCGCCTCGTGGCAGAATACGCGTTCGGCCATTACCACGGGTATCGGTCGGTATCAGGTCGGTTTCGGTTCCTGTTTTCACTTTGACGCCCGGCAAACGACGGACCTTGATTCGGCGCAACTCAGTGAGATTCAGAGCGTCACCAAAACCGTTGCCGGGCTCTGGCCTGCCTTTGGAAACGAAAGGACCGCTCAGGCAGAGTTTTCCGTGATCGCCAATCTGACCGTGCCGGTGCGGGGGGTTGCTTTCATCATGCTGTTGTTCATTGTCATTGTCGGTCCGATCAACATTTTCGTGCTGGCCCGAATTAACAAACGGATTTGGTTATTATGGACGGTCCCGGCCATCTCGCTGGTGACCTGCGGAATTGTATTTACGTATTCACTGGTGAGCGAAGGTATTATCCCCAGTTTGCGGGCGGAGTCGATCACGCTCCTGGATCATGAATCGCGGCGCGCGACCAGCCTGGGCCGACTGGCTTACTACAGTCCGTTGACTCTTGCCGGCGGGTTAGAGTTCGGTTTTGACACCGAGTTGTTTCCGATTGTTGAACGAAACAACTATCGCTCGAGTGGCACGCCCCGGGTAATCGATTGGACCAAGGGGCAGAATCTCCGGCGCGGATGGATTGCGGCTCGGGTACCGTCGTATTTCGCCGTGCGCAAGTCCGAGGTGCGGCGGGAACGAATCGACGTTGAACGACAGGCCGATGGACGCCTGGCGGTGGTGAATGGATTGGGAGCGGCGGTGACGTCCATTAATCTTGTCGACAGGGACGGGCAACTTTGGGAAAGCGGGCGGATTCAGGCAGGCGGAAAGGCGGTAATGGCCTTGAGCGACAAAAAGGCGCGCGTCTCGCCAAAGTTGGGGGGCTTTCGATCCCTTTACGAATCGCGAGCGTGGTTCGTCAAAGACGAAACCACGAAGGAGCCGTTTCAGAATGGGCGGGCTGGCACGTACATGGCCATTCTCGATAGCGCGCCATTCATGGAGCATGGCATGGACCGAAAGGCCAAGATTCGAACCAGCTCAATCGTGTTTGGGCTCCTGAACAAGGAGGAACTGGCGCGATGAAGGTGCAGGTGAAAAACCTCGAGAAGCGCTTCGGTAAAACACTTGCCGTCGATAATGTTTCCTTCTCGTTTGATTCGGGTCACGTCTTCGGGTTCGTGGGGCCGAATGGTGCGGGCAAAACGACGACGATGCGCGTTATTGCAACGTTGGAGGAACCCGACTCGGGCGATGTGTATTTGAATGGGATATCGGTTCGGGAAGAGCCGGAAGTGGCGCGCCGGTTGGTGGGTTATGTGCCGGATTCTCTGCCGGCCCACAATGACATCACGGTGCATGAGTATCTCGATTTCTTCGCGCGCGCCTATGGACTGCACGGCATGGAACGAAGGAAGGCGGTGGAGGCCGTTGAGGAATTCACGAATGTCACCGGAATTCTTGAGAAGCACCTGAAGGCGTTGTCCAAGGGAATGAAGCAACGCGTGACGCTGGGACGTGCATTGATTCACGATCCGCAGATTCTGGTGCTGGACGAACCGGCTGCCGGATTGGATCCCCGGGCGCGGGTCGAGTTGCGTGAATTGCTGACGATTCTCGCGCAACAGAAAAAGGCCATCCTGATCAGTTCCCACATCCTGACCGAGTTGACCGAGATTTGTAACGGGGTTGTCATCATCGAACGAGGACAGGTGCTGGAGACGGGCACGATTGAGGACGTGATGAAGAAGAGCGCGACCCGTCGCGGCATCGTGATTCGCGTGCTCGACCGACGTGATGAATTGTTGAAAGAACTGCTACAGACGCCGCACGTCAACAACGCGAAAGAATCCGGCAAGGATGTTCTCATCGAATTGGAAGGCGATGATGACCGGGCATCGGAAATCCTGGCCGAACTGATCGGGAAGGGCTATCGCATCTCTGAGTTCAAGCAAACGAAGGCGAATCTCGAGGACATTTTCATGAACGTGACGAAAGGCGGTGTGCAGTGATTGGACACGTCATGTGCTGGCCTGAGCCTGTCGTAGCGCAGGCTTCCAGCCTGCTTCGGAGTGAGACCATGCAAGAACGTACCCGGATGTTTTTCCGATGGCGACAGGGAAGGATACCCGTTCAGCAGGCGAGACGCCTGCGCTACGATGAGGGGCAACGGAATGGCCGGGTCGCAAATCTCGCGGATGATTTCACGAAAGGCGAGCTGCGCCCATGATGGCACAATTCCTAACCAGAATCCGCGACGGCGAGTTTAATCCGATTCTCGTCAAGGAGATGCGCCAGGCGGTGCGCAATGACGCGTTGATCACATTGTTGATATTGAATCTGCTCGTGGTATTCGTGGCGATGGTCGTGATTCTAAGCGAAGTGTCGTCCTCCTTCTCCGGTGCGGCCATGGGATTGATTCCGGTGGTGTACGTGGGGGGCGTTGTTTTTGCATCGGCCTATGCCTGTAGTATCTCGGCTATTTGTCCGGTTGGCCCGTTTCCTCCGGTGCGGGAGAGCCGCGACAAGGGGAAGGACCCTTACATTTTTTGACCCATGCAACGCGCGCTCAATTTTTTCAAGGCACGGTTTCCCAGCGGCGAAATCAATCCGGTGGTCGTTAAGGAGATGCGGCAATCAGTGCGTAATTGGTCGGTGACGGGAATGTTGATCTTGTTTCTGACCGTGCTCTTTATTGCCATGATGATTTTCCTGCTCGGTCAGTCGATCACAGGGAACGCCACTCAGGGGCTCGGGCGAGAGATTCTTCAGATGTTTTTGCCAATCCTGACATTCTTCAGCACGGTTTTTATCCCCATCTATGTCGGCGTTCGCCTGGCGGTGGAACGTCAGGCTCATAATATTGACCTCCTGTACATCACCACGCTGCCGCCCGCCCGCATCATTCGCGGAAAGCTCTATTGTGGAATTTATCTCACCGTCCTTTTCTACGCCGTTGCGATGCCGTTTCTGGTGCTGACAAACCTGCTCCGGGGCGTTGATCTCCCTTCGATATTTTTCGTTCTGGCCATGACGTTTTTGGGCGTTGTGGCCGCGATTCAGGCGGCAATTTTTGTCGCCTGCCTGCCGGTCACAAAAGGGTTTAAGATTCTTTTGACCGTGCCAGCGGTTTTCTTCGGCCTTTTCGGGGCGGGTGCTATTGGGGTCGCCGCCTTCGGGATTATTCAAAGCGGCGTCGGCGCGCGGATTGGAAGCTGGGGATTCTGGAGCGAAGTGTTGACCGGGTTTGCCATGTGTCTGTCCGTGTTCGGTCTGGTGCATCTGCTTTCCATCGCGATGATCTCGCCTCCCACCGCCAATCGTGCGCTGCCGATCCGCATCTACGTTGCGGTGATTTGGTTGGTCACGGGGATCATTGCCGGCGCCTGGTTCTGGTTCGAAGGCGACAATGACTTTGTGGAAGCATGGATGAGCGTGTTCTTTTGCATCACGCTGGTTGGAATGCTGATCGCCGTCTCGGAAGGGGATGAATTGAGCATTCGGGTAAGGCGGACGATCCCCGAGAACCCGTTCAAGCAGGTCATCGCGTTTGTTTTCTACAGCGGCGCGGCGGGCGGACTGGTCTGGATAATCGGAATGTCCGTGCTGACGGTTCTGGGAGGCTGGGCCATGGTCGAGTTGATTCCTGAATACTCGACATCCGCCGCAACTCGGATGGGAAGATTCAACCCGGATTTGCTTCCGTTCACCATCACGCTCTATCTTTATGCCCTGGCCTATTGCCTGTTTGGCCTGCTGATTCACCGTCGCTGGTTCAGTCACCGGCCGGGAATATTTGCGGGGATGTTCGCACTCTTGCTGCCGGCGCTCTGGGTCATTATTCCGAATCTCGTTCTCTTCTTCGCCAATCGATTCTCGTGGGAGGCAATGGGGCGAAAGCAACTCGGCAATCCCATGAATCTGGCTTCTCGAAACGCCATTACATTTTTGGACGCCCATCTCCTGTGCGCCGCGATCATGGTGTTCGTTGCCGGAATTCTGGTATTGCCGTGGTTCATTCGGCGCGTGAAGGCATTTAAACCCTATCGTCGCGAGGACGAAGCATGAAAATGGACCCGGCACTGCGGGAACATCTTCGCTCCGGGGAGGAACTCGGTTCGCGTTATCGTCTCGTCGTTCCGGAAACCGCTCTGGCCGGTCTCGCCGGTCAGCAACTGGGTCGGCGTGCGGGTAGCTCGGTTGATTTTCAGGATTACCGTGAGTATCAACCCGGCGATGATCTGCGCACGATCGACTGGAACGTCTATGCCCGCACGGATCGTCTTACCGTAAAACTGTTTCGCGAGGAGGTGAATCCGCATCTGGATTTGATCCTCGATGGTTCGGCGTCCATGAACCTTGCGGATTCGGCAAAAGGTCAGTTCGCGCTCGAACTCGCGGGCATTCTGTCAACCGCCGCGGAGAATGCGCGCTGCACGCATGCCGTCTGGTCCGCCGGCGAGGGGTTTCGGCGCATTGAGAACGATAACTTGCGCGCCTCCGCGTGGGACGGAATCGCGTTTCAATCCAAGCGCACGCTCGATGAATCTTTTGCCATTCTGCCGCCCCGATTCCGCCGATCGGGCATTCGCGTGGTGTTGAGCGATCTTTTCTGGATGGGTAATCCGCAGGCGACCATTCGCCGATTCGCCGAAGGCGCCGCTGCGCTCTTCGTCGTGCAGGTTCTGGGCGAAGCAGATGTGACTCCTCCCGAGCATGGCAACATTCATCTCGTGGACAGCGAAACCGGGGAATCGCTGGAGATGTTCATTGATGCGGTGGTGGAAAAACGCTATCGCGACGCGCTGAGGCAGCATCAGGAGAGTTGGCACGAAGCCTGTCGCAAATCCGGAGCGCGATTCGTCACCGTCGTGGCTGAACGACGGGGCGAATCCCTTAAACTGATCGAGGAGATTCAACTGCTGATGCCGGCCTGATTTTCGCGATGCTGCCGCTTCTGACATATCCGCTGGCCATTATCGGGCTGATCACCTTGCCTGCACTGGCGGCCATCTATCTGCTGCGGAATCGGTTCCGGCGACGACAGGTTTCCAGCTTGATGCTCTGGCAGCTCCAGGAACGTTCCCGGGAAGGTGGTGTGAAGGTGCAAAAGGTGCAGCTCCCGTTCATCTTCTTTCTTGAACTGCTCATTCTCGCGTTGCTGGTAACCGCCGCGACCGGGCCTCGTTGGAAGATGGCGCAGAATCTCCGTCCGCTCATCGTCATCCTCGATGATTCCGTGTCGATGCAGGCGACCACGAGCAAGGGCATTCCCCGCGACCGTGCGACTGCGGCATTGGAAAAACTTTTTCGAAGTGAAAAATTTCTGACGATTCGATTCATGCTGGCGGGTTCCCGGCCACGCCTCTTGGGCAGTCCAGTGAACAACGCCGCGGAGGCGATGGCATTGCTGAAAACCTGGCAGTGTCAATCACCCGTCGCCGCGACCGATGCCGGCATCGCTCTGGCGACCGATATGGGCAAGGGGAAGGCTTTGTTGTTGGTCGTGACTGATCAGATTCCGTTATCGACAATTGACGAAGGCACCCGCCTGCAATGGTGGGCGTTTGGTGAAGCGCTCCCGAATACGGGGTTTATCAATGCCGGACGAACCGCTTTTGGCGACAAGGATCGTTGTCTTTTCGAAATCAGAAACTTCGCTAAAGAACACGTGACGACAGCGCTGGAGATTCGCTCAGGTAACAGCGTGATTCGGCAGACGCGCTTGAATCTCGAACCCGATGCGACGAAACGGGTCGTCTTGAACCTTCCCCGGCAGACCCCGGAGATCGACGCCTTGTTGTCCGATGACGCACTGGCGGTCGATAATCGTGTGCATCTGTTGCCGCCCGTCCGCCGGCGTGTTCGTGTTTCCGTTGCCGTGCAGGATGAGGCCTTGCGCGAACTGATCAAAAGGACGCTTGATGTCACCGAATTGCGAGCGGCCATTGAAGCGTCTCCCGAGTTGGTGATTCACGATTCACCCGGCATTCCCCGGGGAACGAACGCGTGGTCGCTTGAACTCATTTCCGGTGAGAACGCCGTTGCTCATCACGGGCCGTTCGTGGTGGACACGTCGCATCCGTTGGCTGCCGGGATTGCGTTGGAAGGCATCGTGTGGTCCGCGACTCCGAAAACCAATAGCGCGACTTACCTGCCAATCATCTCGACTGCCAATCAAACGTTGTTGGCTGTGACGGAAGACATCATCGGGCGCAAGCGAATGATCCTGAATGTCACGCCGAAGCTTTCGACGATTGCGCAGGCACCGCCCTGGCCAGTCCTGTTCTGGAACCTGCTCAATTGGCGAAGGCAGGAACTGCCGGGTTTGGAGGAAGTTAATTATCGTCCGGGTACTGATGTTTCTATCCGCACCAAAGGCGCACAGATTGATTTGATTCGTCCTGATGGCGGAACGGAACAGTTGGCGGTGGGCGATGGAGAACTCATTGCTCGCACGGACTGGCCGGGACTTTACACCATCAAGGCGGCGGAGGGAGAATGGCAGTTTGCCGTAAATCTTTTGTCCGCCGGGGAATCTGATTTGACGGCAAACAAGGCGGGAGAATGGGGTAAATGGATAACGGCCGAAGATACCCGGCGTGAATACGCGTCAATGCTCTGGTTGTTCGTCCTGCTCGCCCTCGCGGCGATGGCGTTTCACCTGTTTCTGCTCACGCACAGCCGGTCGAAGATTTGAATGATTACTTTTGCTCAACCGGTTTGGTTTGTGCTGGCGATTCCGCTGGGAATCCTCTGGCACCTCTGGCCCATGCCGACGCGGTTGCTGAAATTCCTGCGGGCAATGGGATTCATCTCGCTGCTTCTGGCAATGTGTCAACCGGCGATCAAGTTGCCGGACCGCGCGGGAACCATCGTCGTTGTTGCGGACCGGAGTGATTCGATGCCGGATGGCAGCACGGGTCGCCAGAAGGAGGCGATCGACCTGATGCAAAAGTCGATGGGTTCGCGAGACCATCTGGCCGTTGTCGCATTTGGACAGCGTGCCGTTGTTGAACGCCCGCCGCAGGCAGGAGCATTTGGTGGCTTTGCCGCGGAAGTGGGTTCGGATGCCTCCAGTCTGGCCGAAGCGCTGGAGACGGCGATCGCTTTGATTCCGCCGGAAACGCCCGGTCGCATCATGGTGATCTCGGATGGAAAATGGACAGGACGCGATCCGATTACCCCGGCCGCCAAGGCAGCGGGCCGGGGAATTGCCATCGATCATCGAGTGCTTTCGCGTCCGCAATTACAGGATTTGGCGATTCAGGTTTTTCATACGCCCGATTCCGTATTGCCGGGGCAGGCCTTCGTCATGACTGCGTGGGTGCTTTCGCCCGAAGCGCAAAAGATTCGCTACCAGTTGAAGAATGGAGGGCGCACGATCTCTGCCGGTGAGCGGGAAATTCCCGCTGGATTATCGCGACTGCTCTTTCGAGATCAGGCACTTCAACCCGGAACCGCGCAGTATCGGCTTCAGGTTGACGGTGCGGAGAATGATTCCGTCCCGGAAAATAATACCGCCCGGGCATTGGTCGGAATTCGGGGTGCGAAACCGATTCTTGCGCTGTCCAGCTCCGGCGAAAAATCAGGGTTAATCAAGCTGCTCCGCAGCGGACGAGTTGAACTCATCGGCGCGAATCCAAGTGAAGTAAGATGGTCGCTCGAACAGCTTTCGCAGTTCTCCGCCGTGCTGATTGAAAATGTCATGGCGGCATCCATCGGCACGCCGGGCATGGAGACGATCGCCTCGTGGGTTGAACAGAGTGGCAGTGGCATGATGTTGACGGGCGGAAAAAAATCCTATGCGCCGGGCGGTTACTTCGGCTCGCCGTTGGAACGGGTGATTCCCGTTTCAATGGAAATGCGGCGTGAACATCGAAAGATGAGACTCGCCATTGTCGTGGCTCTGGATCGCTCGGGTTCCATGGCCGCGCCCGTGGGAGCCGGGAAGACCAAAATGGACCTCGCCAACCTCGGTACCGCGCAGGTGTTGGATCTGTTGGGTCCGGGCGATGAGTTGGGCGTCATCGCGGTGGACAGTAGTCCGCACATCATCGTCGAACTCGACACCGTCGAACGGAATCTCGGTATGCGGAATGAGATTTTATCCATCGATTCAATGGGCGGAGGAATCTTTGTTTACGAGGCATTGGTCGCGGCTTCGCAAATGGTGTTGAAGGCCAGCGCCGAGACAAAGCACATCATTTTGTTTTCAGACGCGGCCGACTCCGAAGAACCGGGTAACTACAAAGAGTTGCTCGGCAAGTGCCGCGAGGCGGGAATTTCAGTCAGCGTCATTGGATTGGGGCGAGACACGGACACCGATGCCGCCTTGCTGGAAGACGTGGCCAAACTCGGGGAAGGAAACATCTACTTCACAGCCGAGCCGACGGAATTGCCCCGAATTTTCGCGCAAGATACTTTTACCGTTGCGCGCAGCACGTTCATCGAGGAATCCACCAGATTGAAGACAACGGGTGGGCTCTCCACGATTGGGGGGCAGGCCGGATGGAACCCTCCGCCGGCCGGGGGATACAACCTCACTTACCTGCGACCCGAAGCAAATCTGGCAATTCTCACCGAGGACGAATACGCCGCACCGTTTGTCGCGACCTGGCAGGCGGGCAGTGGACGTGTGCTGGCCTTTACCGGGGAGGCTGACGGCGAGTTTGCCGGTGACTTCGCGAAGTGGGAAAGGGCAGGGGATTTGTATGCCACAATGGCTCGTTGGACGGCGGGCGAACAGCCTGAGTTGCCGGACAATATGTTGATTACCCAGGAAGTCCGCGACGGAGTGGCTTACATTCAATTGCACCTGGATCCGGAGCGGGCGAAAGAGTTTTTCGCGACGCCGCCCGTTGTTAAAGTTTTGCATGGACTGCCAGGGCGCGCGCCCGGAAAATTCACTCAACCACTTCGGTGGCAATCAGCCGATTTGCTCGAAGCGACGATTCCGATTCGTGGACAGGAAACTGTGTTGGCGACGGTGGATATTCCCGGAATCAATCCGCAGACTTTACCGCCTGTCTGCCTGCCGTATTCGCCTGAGTTTGCACCGGAGCAGGCCAATCGCGGAAGACAATCACTGGAAAAAATCAGCACTGCCAGTGGTGGCGTGGAGCGCCTCGAACTGGCCAGTCTCTGGGATGCTCTCGAACCGATTCCTCAGTTTGTAGATCTGGCGGTGTGGTTGATCATTCTCGGTTTGATCGCCTTCCTGCTGGAGATTTTTCAAAGGCGAACCGGGTTGCTGCAATTTGCCAGAAGGCGTCGGGTCGGGCTGGTTGAAGAAGCGGCGGAGCCAGCGCGCGTTGTTTCGAAGTTTCAACCAGCGATTAACCTGTGGCGAAGGAAGTCGGCTGCGCGAAAAACAGCTACTGCAGCTGAAAAAGAAAAGACTCCCGGGAAATCAATCATCCCATCTACGGCTTCGGTGGAACCGGATTCAAACAAGGCTGCGGATTCAAATCAAAAGTCTGGTGACAGCTTTGGCGCGATGCGCGAAGCCATGTCCCGGGCGAAGAAGCGGCGCGGCGGTGGCAAAGAATGATTCGTTCGCACGATAGCGATCGCGAAGCACGCCGGCTTAATGTGTGATAGAAATTCCCACGGCTCTATCGGGGGGGGAGGAGAGAATGGCCGAGTGCTTGGCTCTCAAATCAAAATCTGCAGAATCCAAACCTCCGGTGAGTGCCATGACCATATGGACTGCGGTGGCAGAGCCCTGAAGGGGCGTTGACACCGCGGCACTCCATCACTCCCGGTCATTGGCGATGTTTCCCACAGGTTGGCAATTCTCAACTGCATTTTTCCGGCTTTGCAGCCTGTTCAAAAACTCAATCCGTGGTAG